>JAHIWJ010000173.1 GCA_018816205.1 Nanobdellota archaeon | reverse complement strand
GAATGCTGGAGACAAACAAGAGATAATGTAACTTTCGTATCGCACAATTCAGAAAAGGAGTTGTCAGAGAACCTGCAGAGTTATTGGAAGAGTCAGCCATTCAGGCACGATGTGCTCAATTATTTAATTCCGTGACTATAATTAGAATTTGTCTAATTCATATGGTAAAAAAATTATTCGTGCACCGGCAAATTTGCCATTTTCAAAAGCAATCGTTCATAATCAAAAATATTCTATGGAAATTTCAGGACAAGTTGGATTGAATTCTGAAGGAAAATTAGTTGAAGGAATTGAAGAACAAACCAAACAGACATTTCAAAATGTAAAAGACATTCTTGAAGAAGTGGGTTGGGATTTAAGCAATTTAATGAAAATTAGAATTTTCCTTGCAGATATGAAAGATTATGGAACTGTCAATGAAATTTATGCAACATATTTTGAAAATGACTTTCCAACAAGAGTTGCTTTAGCTGTAAAAGATTTGCCATTAGGAGCGTTAATCGAAATGGATTGCACTGCTACTGGTGACGAATTAAAAGAATAATTTTTTCTTCTAAGGTGTAGAAAACTAAATTGCACATAACATCGGAATTTAACGAAGTGCGACTGAAAGGAGCATTTGGGTGGAGAAACCTGCAAGGTTTCGGAACCGTTAAATTCCTGTTAGTTTCCCTCGTTAGAGGTTGGATTTTAGTGCAACGATGCCGAAGGGCTGGCGAGAGTTGCGGAGGGGCGCCGTTACTTTTTATTTGCTGTTAATAGAATGAATTTACAACAAAACCGATAAACAAAACCTCGCGTTTCAATTTCTTCCTCTGGAACTTCTGATTCTCTAATTTGAATCTGATAATTGTGAAACAATTCTCTGAGAAATTTTGCGGCTTCTTCGGCTTTATATTGAGGCTCTGATTTCCTGACATAGAGTTTTCCATCTGGAAGAATACGTTTAATATCGGTCGCGAAGTCGATAATTAACTTGCCTTTGGATCTTAAAACTCTATCAATCTCTGAAAGAATTTGCCGCAAAATTTCGGTTGGAAAAAGATGTAGTGTTCCGGTGCAAAATACACCGTCAAATGATTCGTCATCAAAAGGAAATTGTTTAGTTATATCAAATACTTCTGTTTTTAGTTTTGCTCTAAGCTCCTCAGGTGTGTTTTGCCTTAATTTATCAAGTGCACTTTCATCAATGTCTGATGCTACAACTGAACCAGCTTTTTCCAACAAATTCAAATTGTAGCGACCGTCACCGGCAGCCAAATTCAACCACTTGCCAGAGATTTCTATTTTATTCAGAAGTTCCAGAGTGTCTTTGTCTCCAACTCCCCAAATAGAAGTCTTTCCTGTTTGAGAATAATCAACACCTTCAGTGTAGATGTAACTTTCTTCATCTGGTTTGCGAGGTTTTGTTGTCATAATATTATTGTAAATTCATTCACTTATAAAAAGTATCCGATTAGGCGCCCCTCCGCAGTTTCACTTAATCAATGTTAGATGACCGAGCCCGAAGGGCGAGGCAAGGAATAGTGACGCCAAAGGCGGAACGGTGCCACAAGGCAATTCCGCAGAGTGCCCGAACCACAAGCACCTTCTCCAAAGGAGAGGATAAATGTGAGGGCATTTCATCTAAGCCCTGTTAAATCCTCCGACGACCAACTGGAGGAGAGTGCAACGTGACCGAGCCGAAGGCAAAGGAGTAAGCCGGCAGGCGGAAGATTATTAAATATCAAGTTACAAAATAGAAATATGGTCGCAATAACAGGAACAAATTCATTGGGTTCTTTAATCGGTATCGTTGGAGTTCTTTGGTATTTGATTTCAGCTTGGTTATTGCGTAGGCATTATGTACAAACTTATGCCAAATCTATTAAGTCAAGAATTGCTGGAATATTTGTTGTTGGGAAATTGTTGTTTGTAAATGATATTAAGAATGACAGCAAATTAAATACTTTGATTTGGCACACAAGAATTTCTATTTTGGTATTTATCATAGGAATAATCCTAATATTGATTTGAGCCCGCCAGCTTATTGGATTTAACATCGGGCTTAAACAACCCGAAGGGCTCGAGCGGAACGAAGCGACCTCGAGAGTTTTTTCTGAAAGAAAAAATTTGGGAAAATCCTGTAAGGTTTCGTAGTCGGTTAAGCCCTGTTAAGTGATGTTTTCGTAAGAAAAAGTGCAACGTCACAAGCGGAGCGCAGAGTGCCCGCAAGTATTGTTTTCGTGGTCGGCTCGCTCGTTTTGTTATGGCTTATAAACTTGATAGAAAGATATTTATTGGCCTTTTGATTATTGTTGATTAATAAGATAAACAATGAGTTTTGGAAAAATTTGTGAATTCCTTAATTACCTAAAGCCTTAAATACTTACATTTCTTACAAGTAAGAGATTAAAATGCAAGAAGAAATAAAAGAAATAAGAACTGTAAGAATTACGAGCAAAGGACAGATAAGTATTCCTTCGACTGTGAGAGCGAGAGCTGGATTTGAAGAAGGGGCGAAAGTTAATGTCATAGCTTATGATGACAGGGTGGAGTTAAGGCCAATGAAAAAGGAAAAACTAAGCGAAGCTATGATGTGTTACATAATGTCAGAAGAAGCTTTGGCAAAAAATTGGGATACTCCTGAAGAGGATGAAGCATGGAAAGATTTGTAAAAGGAGATGTTGTTGTCTTGGATTTTCCTTATACTGATTTATCAAGAACCAAGAAAAGACCGAGCCTTATTGTTGCCAATTTGAGGGGAGATAATCTTATTCTTTGTCAAATTACGGGACAGTCAAGACCAGATCCCGACTTAATTAATCTGAAAAAAGACGATTTTCAAACTGGTGGTTTACAGAGAGAAAGCTTCATTATGCCTTCTTTTGTTTTTACAATACATCAATCAAAGATAAATTATGCTGCTGGAAAAATCAAGCAAGAAAAAATTAAGGAAGTTGAAAAGAAACTTTGCGAGATTTTTACAAGATGATAATTTCTCGCTGAAAGCGAGACTATTTGTGGCGTCAGCCATAGCGAGCCGGCCCCTATTTATTTTTGCAGGCATTTCACATCGGGATTTAGAGAAGTTTTCTGAATGAATATGAAGAAATTTGGGTGAGCGTCTGCAAGTAAGCGAACTCTTTAATCTGCTGTTAAGTTCTCCGAACTTGCGAGGACAAGGGAGGACAAGGAATAACTGCAAGTGGTTTTAATTTCCTAATCAGGGTGGACGGTGGGGCTGTGGATGGGAATAATAAGAAATTAAAAATTCCGCAGAGTTTTTGCGCTAAATCTATGTAAAAAATAACTACGCAAAAATTGAATTTAACACAATGGCATCATAAGTAAAATAATGATGCCATACTCAAAGAGGGAGTGGGCATAAATATTTAAATAACAAGCTTATTTTGAATAAATGGACAGGGAAATATTATTAAAGAGACTAAAACAAGAGATTGAAATTCGTAATTTTTCACAGAAAACACTTAAAAGTTATATTCTTTCTGTAAACAAATTCTTAGATTATCTGAAAGAGAGGGTGCCCTCACAAGAAGAGGTTAAAAATTATATTCAAGTTCAAATAAACAGGCAAAATCCTTCCACTGTGGCTCACGAAATATTTGCGATTCAGTTCTTTTTTGAGAAAGTTCTTGGCAAAAAGATTTATATTCCGAGACCGAAAAGAAATAAAACTTTGCCAGAGATACTCATAAAAGAAGAAGTGGCGAGAATGATAAATTCGACTAACAATATCAAACACAAATTAATTCTTAAATTGCTGTACGGATGTGGGCTAAGGGCTTCAGAAGTTATTTGCTTGCAAAAAGAGGATGTAAATTTTGAGGAGGGGCTGGTTCATGTTAGATTAAGCAAAGGGAAAAAAGACAGATTTGTCAGAGTACCTGAAAGTGTCAAGCTTGAATTGGAAAGTTACTGCAAAATAAACAGCGATAGAATGCTTTTTCCTTCAAATCGTGGCGGAAAATTGACAACTGCTTCAATTCAGGCAATTGTCGAGCAGTCTGCGAAAAAAGCAGGCATAACCAAAGAAGTTTATCCGCATTTGCTCAGACATAGTTTTGCAACGCATCTTTTAGAGCAGGGAACTGATTTGAGAATAATACAAAAGCTCCTTGGGCATGCAGACATAAAAACGACACAAATATACACCCAGATTTCACAGGCATCTATAAAAAATGTAAGGAGTCCTCTGGATAATCTGGAAAATAAGTAATATGGCCGTTGGCGATTTTATCCCGATGATAGACATTAAGAGAAGTGTTGAAAAGGCTGTCAAACAGAAGCCTAGTCTGGCTGAGCGGACGGTTGTTGAATCTCCCGGGAGACTGGTTCCAGCGGATTCTCTTGAAGACGAGGAGAAACCAAAGAAAAGGGCCAGCAGGAAAAGAGTGGGTAAGAAAGAGCCAAGCAAGATTGAGCGAATTGGAAAATACACCTTAATAATAACTGAAAAACCGCAGGCTGCTTTGAAAATTGCTTCGGCATTAGGAAATGCACGGAAATACAGCGACGGCGGAGTTTCGTATTACGAAGTTGAGCATTCTGGGAAGGAAATTCTCGTCGCAAGCGCTGTCGGGCATTTATTTAATCTTGAATACAAATCAGGACAAAAAGGCTGGCCGATTTTTCAGCTGGAGTGGAGGCCTTCGTACGAAAGAAAGAATTCTGCTTTCACAAAGAAATATTATTCCCTGCTAAAGAATTTGGCGAAGGGTGCTGGAGAGATTTTGGTTGCGACGGACTATGACGTTGAGGGAGAAGTTATTGGATGGAACGTCTTGAGATTTATTTGCAAGAGGGATACGGCGAAGAGAATGAAGTATTCTACTCTGACGAAAGACGAATTAATTGAGAGCTATGAAAAACCGATGGCTGAGTTAGATTGGGGGCAGGCTTATGCAGGAGAAACAAGGCATATTCTGGACTGGCTTTATGGTATTAATTTATCTAGGGCATTGATGAGTGCTATTAAGACTACCGGATCGTTCAAACTTTTGTCGATTGGACGAGTGCAAGGGCCAGCGTTGAAGATAATTGTTGATAGAGAAAGAGAGATTGAAGCATTTAAGCCGGAGCCGTTTTGGAATGTTCATGCGTTAGTTGACGGTTTTGCTTATACGCACCCGAAGGATATTTTTGATAAGAAGGAACTTGATAAGTTTAAAGATATTAAGGAGGGGGATGCAGAGACAAAAG
>JAHIWJ010000172.1 GCA_018816205.1 Nanobdellota archaeon | reverse complement strand
GGTTTTAGGACAAGTTATGGACGAGACAAATAGAGCAAAATTTGCTAAATTCTATGACGGGCTCATAAGATATACAGCAGAATATTATCCAATCGTAGCTTTCTATGGTTACGGCTCTTGCTTTGACAAACCACACAATCCTAATCCGAAGGACTTTGATGGAGGCGTAATCATGCCAACATTAGTAACAGATAAATCTGCTGTTCAGGCAATATCTCAAAAAATAGCAGAACTAGCAGAGAGTTATAGAATCAGCAGAGAAGATCTGCAACTCAGTTTATTGGATAGAGAGTCCGCGAGAGACGGACGCTTTCTTTCATACACTACAGATTATAGCAGGTTCATCGTACAAAGAGCAAGAGATCTTACAGGGAACGCAAAATTTGAAGATCTCAGAGAAACAGACAACAGGTTTGGGATATTGGAATCAACTGCTTTCAATTTCAGATCAATCCGAAACGGATATCTCATGATATGCCCTTTATTAAGACAAAATCACTGCGCAGGTTCCGGGGAACTTGTAAGAGAGTTTACAAGGGCAATAGACAAAACAGAATCCCTACCGCGAAAATTAGCTTGCTTAGGAATCTATCGCAACGCAGGAGAAAAGCGATATGACGAAGTGATAAAATTCTTAGCCTCCACAGACAAAACCGACGCAGTTAAGATAATGCCTGAAGTCATTGGCGAAGCAGATCTCTCATTTTTTGACCGACTAGAAAAAATTCGATCAGCGAGAACACCCAAGCAAGTTATCTCTGGCTGGACGCAAGCCTTGGAAACATTTGAGTACCTTATCCAAGGATTTATACAGAATAATCCTCCAATGGAATTAGAAGTCAGAACGGTTCTTTGATATGCAAATTTATCATTTAAGGATTATTAATATTCAAAATAAAAACGTCTAGCCGTGACGCTCCTTTTTCGCCCATACATAATCCCTCTGTTGAAATACATAAACGGAATATCTACAATCCCGACTAACCACTTTATCACAAGAACCCCTGTAATCAAAGGCAGAAGCGGCTGAACTCCGTAAAATGCAATTGTCACAAAAACCAAAGTGTCTAAGGCCATTGCAGGTATTGAAGAAAAAGCATTTCTCATCCAAAGATGTCTTCCATGAGTTTTTTTCTTGAACCACGAGAAAATATATGCATCCACGTTCTCGCTAATCAAAAAGGCTATCCAGCCAGCAAGCATTGCTCTTGGAGCAAACCCCATTATCTTAGCAAATATCTCTTGGTCAGGCCAAAAAGGAGCAGGCTCTAGCGAAATCGCCAGCCATATAAAAAAAGCAACCGCAATTTGAGTAACAAATGCTATCAAAATCATCTTTTGCGTCTCTTTTCTCCCAAACTTTTCATTGACAATGTCTGTCATCAAGAATGTAACAGAAAAAACAAGCGTCGCGGCAGTTGCAAAAAACGTAACAAATCCAAAATCAAAAGCTGCGATTTTATATGCCGTTATGTTGCTAATCAAAACAAATGCCACATAAAGCCCAATGAGAGCATCCGGCCTGTCATATTTCCGCGCATACCACGAACCAAACAAAGTTATCACTGAAATCGCAGCAATCCAAAAAACAATTATCCAAAACATCCCATAATTCAGAAAATGAGTTATTTAAAGATTGTTTAGGCATTAAGGAAGCTAATGTATCAAGCACTTCAAAAACCACTCTTTTTTCAAGACTAAGTATCTGAAATTTCCTTGCCTCAACTCATTTGAAAATCCAACTTTTGGGGAACAGATAATAGCCTCATAACCAGCATCTTTGATTATCTGCATTGCCGGAATAAAATCAGCATCACCAGAAATTAGGATACAAACATCGCATTCTTTTTCTACTAAGGTTTTTCTAATCATATCCGAAGCAATCATTACATCAATTCCTTTTTCTATCTTGATGTTTAGCTTCTCTATTTTCTTCAACTTTCTTGTTTTAACAACTATTCCCGCTTTCCTCAATCCTTCCAAAAAGCCCATATGCTTGTAATAAATATTTTCATTATCAGAAATGTCCGGAACCGCGTTATAATATCTCATTTGTTTTAATGTCAAATCAAAATGTTCGCATATAAATTCCGCCAGGCATTTGAAATCAATTTTTGCAGACTTATCGATAATCGACTTAGAGTTATGGTAAAAATTACTACCATCGATAAAAACAATAGCCTCTCTTTTTTTCATAAAAGGTAAGCCCGGCATTACCCTAAGGCCATACCGGGGATTTAATGATTTTAATAGACAACAAGAATATTTAAGTCTTTCTCCACCCTTACATGATAATCTTTTTTTCTACCTGAACTTTTTGAATGCCTATAAACTTCAGCGGAGCAATTTCTTCTTCATCTGCTTCCAGACAGACTTCAATTGCTTCCTTAATTCTCTCTATAACTTCTGGCAAGTCCTTGCCTTGAGTGTAACAACCGTCAATTTCAGTAACTCTGGCTGTATAAATTCCGTCTTCATCTTGCTCTATCAAAACCGTAAAGTCCATAACTTGTTTTTCCATGATAATTAAAGAAATACAGAGATTAAATGGTTATCTGTTGGGAAATTAACAGGTTTAAGAGTTTTAATCTTGTTTTGCTAAAGGATAAAAATTCTTTCTTTTTGCGTTCTGCACCCATCTTCCTTCTTGGTCGACAGGAAGAGAATCATAAAATTGCCATCTGTTGAGATAGTCGCATAGAGAATCGGGATTGATTTTAAAGTCAAGAACCAAATCATGAAGCATTTCCTCAAGGGTATCGCTTCCATACAGGTCTATTAAATACGCTTTTCCTTCTTTTGCTCCGGTAAAATTTTTAACTCCAGGCAATATTAATCCATCGGGATCACTAAGTCCCCTCTTTTTTATTTCCTCCTCTAAAGCGTGAGCTATTATTCCGTTATTCAACTCTTCGAGTACAGAGAAGTAAGATTCACAGGCTCTCGCCATAACGCCCCCAAAAATTGTCATTGCAGATTCAGCTTCTACTCTAACGCGCCCATCATCTAATACATCATCAACTGTTTTTCCAGGTGGAACAAATACACCATAAGTCATTAGATTAATATCTTGAGCGCTTACTCTTCCAAATCTTAAAAGAGAGTTCAGACTATCAGCACTCTTATTTAAACCTTCAATTATACAAGCATCAATTTTCTGCATTTCTTTTCTTCCCCCATTATCTATTTAATTCTTCCCTCTTCAAAATAAAAAAAAGCTACACTAAATAAAAAATAAAAAATCAAAAGGAGTTAGTAGTAGCTTTCGCCGTATTCTTCCTTGGTCTCAGGCTTTCTCGTTAACAAAACAATTAGAACTACTAGAAGGACGACAAAGATGATGGCTAGGATAACAGTCAATAACACAGTCGTGTTTGCCTGTATCTGAGTACCGCCATTTCCGGTTCCTTCAACAACGTTTGCTCTAAATGTTTTGCTCTCGATAAGTGCACCACTGTCAGACATTATGTCGACAGTGAACGCATACTCGTCTCTGATTGCAGAGTTGGCTGAAATTTCAACGGTTCGGCTTGTTCCAGCAGGAACAACTATAACGCTATCGCTCAAGTCAACATTAAGGTTGTCAGGAGAGTCGACCTGAAGGTCAAACACTCTCACAACAGAACCTCTGTTAACCAGAGTTAGCTTATAGGTTGCAGTTTCGCCGGTATTGAAGGTCTTACTAGTGCTTGCAGTAACTACTTGCGTATTTTCTACAGCGCCACCAGCAACAAGAATCCTTCTGTCGACACGATCAAAGCTGTCTGAATTGTAAGCTTCAACTCGGATGTCGTACAAACCTGGCTCAACATTTGCAGGAATTCTGATGTAAGTTCTTCTCTCAACAGCGTCTTCCTTGTTAGGATTGTCCTGGTCAATCGGAGAAAGGTCACCAAAATAGGTTCTCTCTTCAATGCCAAGAGCCGGGATGCTGATGGTTAAAAACACATCATCTGCAAATTGCCTACCCCTGTTCTTCAACACAACGTCTACAGCCATAGAGTCCCCAACGTTTACTTCAGGTTGCATATCAACGCTTAAGATTTCCAATACATAGGAAGCTCTTTGAACAGTGAAACCGATTGTTTCACTATCCGCAGTACCATCTGCCTTGCTTTCAACAAGAATTTCTAGTTTTCTTGTTTCGTCAAGTTTGTCCCGCAAGTCGGAAGGTATGTCTAAGTAGACAATTCTTGTGTAGGT
Organism: Nanobdellota archaeon; assembly: GCA_018816205.1. GTDB lineage: Archaea > Nanobdellota > Nanobdellia > Pacearchaeales > GW2011-AR1 > UBA73. Next base: position 2,551 of record JAHIWJ010000172.1, on the reverse strand, counting down.
TCTATCAGGAAGGACGTCAAACCTCTCAGAGGTTACAACGTTCTCAGCTTCACCAGAAATCCAGGCTTTGATTCTTACATCTTCAGCCAAGACACCAGTTCCATTGTTTGCCTTGAAAACAACCAACACAGGAACACGGTCACCAACAAAATTAGCCAGATCAACTGATCCAACCTGTTGGCCGTGGTCTACAACAAGAACACCATTGACTTCAACAGTCTCGATGTTACCAAATGCGCTAACACTGCCCATAGCAAACGCTAGTGCGAATACACTAACGATGAAAACCCATAGGTTTTTTTGTGACATTTGTTGTTCGGTTAAATTTAGTTACAATTACACCCTATTTTACATTTATAAACTTTTGGGTGACAACACATTTGACCTTACTCCATAGTTACAAGTCGGTAGTGAAAATTTACCTACAAACTTTATAAACGTATACCCTCGTATACTTCACATAATGGAAGCCAAAAAAACAAAGATAACGACGATAAAGATACAAAACCAAACAAAAGAGAGATTAGACAAACTCCGCGTCCATAGAAAAGATTCTTACGATGAAATCGTCCAAAGGATGCTGGGTATACTTAACGTATGCCGCCGAGACCCCGATGTAGCCCAAGAAACACTTGAAAAATTAGAAAGTTTAGCAAAGAAAAATAAGGTGATTTGAGGTGGGCAGGAAAAACTTTCGTATATCCCAATTTGCGAATTGCCAATTTCCCGACATCCAATTTTAAATTATTCTCCAGACAGAGCAGCAGAACTATCTTTATTAAGAAATGTAATCGATCAAGCTCTAGGAGAACTTACGCAACAACAAAGAGATGTTCTCGGGTTAAGATTCGGTTTAAGTCGCAGGGTGCAATATGGATATGCTCACACGCTTGAAGAATGCAGACCTTTCACGGGTTTAACAAGAGAAAGAGTCAGTCAGATTCACAGAGAAGCAATTGAAAAGCTCAGGCACTCGCGCAGAATACATGGGTTAGAAAGGTTCGCCTATTTATCAGCACCCGTATAACAAATTCCATCTGGGGTTATAATACCCTCTGCTCTGATTGTGATATCATCCATTGTCTCAAGACGGTATTCTCTTTCAACAAACGCATCTATAAATTCTTCAGAATCAATTGCACCAAGGCGCAAAGGCCTGTAAGTTAATAATGCGTTCCTTTCTAGAATTGCTCGAGACGAAGGATAAACAAAAACATGTGGTGTTCTATCTTCTCCCTCGGCAATTAGATAAATAAATTCATGAGTGCCACCAATGGAATTTGCCCCGCTCTCTCTAATAAACGAAAGTTGACTTGGCTGAACTTTCACAATTTTTCCTCTAAACGTTTCCATTGCAACTGGCTCTTCTGCTGGTTGAGATTGGGGTGCGGGATTGTATTCCTGAGTCATATTCGGCAAATTATTAGACGGCACTGCCTGGTGTTCACATCCAGCTACGGCCAAAGCTAATCCGCCCAGCAATCCGAGTGTCATTTTTCTGCTCATAATTTTTTTGGAAGAGGTAGCTATTTAAACTTTTGGATTTGTCGACACTGTTAATTTATCGGGATATGGGTTTTAGCCACATATCCGATAAGTCCTAACAATTTGTTTCTCCCCAAATTCAGTTTTATCCCTGCTTTCTCCGCCGGCGTTTTTCCTCCGAGTTGTTGATGTGGATTCACAAAATTATTCGTGACGTGCTGCAAATTCATGAATGCTTCGGCATATCCAAAACTCTTGAATTCTCCGCGCATGCAGTTTAATCTGTCTTTTATTTTTCCATTGTATCTTTCGACTGGATTGTTGTTGTGTTTCAATCCAAATTTTCTGCAGGCAATCGGAACTCCAAACTGCAATTTGGCAACCCGATAAAAAAGTTTGTTGAATGCCGATTTGTAATTTTCAAATCCATCGCAAACGAAAGTTATCAACTCTGCGTCTTTGTTAAAATATTTTCTCGTGAAATACCTTGCAAGAATCTGGCTGTAACATCTTTCTTTTATCTGAGAAAGAAACTTTATGCAGTTCTCTTTTGTTCTTTTGTCGACGAATAAATGTGCTGTTCCGAATTTCGTTATCGAATCGATACAGTTCAAATCGTAGCAATCTTTTCCATTAACCTTGACATATTTCTCATCATAATGTTGTCTCCCCTTTAACGTTGGTTCAATTTTTGTTATCGGATTTTAAAAAAGCAGAATACTTTTTAATCCATTCTCTAACAGATTCTCTGCTTACTCCAACCCCATCATGCTGCCAAAGATGATCTTTAACATCAAATAGAGATAACCCCTTTTCGTGCAAATGAATTGCTCGGGCAATATCTCTTTTGTTATATCTCATTCTTTCAAAACCATCCGCTTCAATAAATTTTCTCTTGCAGCCATTGCATAAATAAAGTTGCTTTGTTCCAGATTTGTTGTACCTTTTGCCTCTTTTGGAAATTTTTTCTGAATGACAATCTGGACATTTCATTTGAATTACCTCCTTTCAATAAAATAAATTCTTCAGAATTTATATACTTGTCCCTTTAAGTTGACAATATCTT
>JAHIWJ010000171.1 GCA_018816205.1 Nanobdellota archaeon | reverse complement strand
TTCTACCAGTTGATGTTCTTTGGTTGATTCCTGTTCTGTTATAAATTCTTTAAAAGGTTTTAATGATTTAAAATTTTCCACTTGGTTTGCAATTAACGGGATCATAGCCTCTCCTCCTTGGTTTTGGTTTTTGGTTATGCCAAATATATACACTAGACATTTGCGGAATGCAATAGTAAAATACTATAATTCCGTAGGTGTAATTTTATGTACTGACGGTTCTAGGCGATTACATCCGCATACTTTGCAATCAACATTTAAGCTAAATCCATTGTTACCTATTTTGTCAGCTACTATTTTTATAGTACATTCTCCATTTTCTGCACATTCAACTCCGCATCGTGGGCAATAAAGGAGTACTCCTTTAGGGAGATAGAAACTTCCGGGACCAAGGATACCCATTTCTATTTTTGTCATTCTCAATTTGGCCTCCTTCTATAAATAATACAAACTGAATTTTTGCTATATTTAGAAACATCAAAACCATCACATTTAAATCCTAATTCTCTTAGGCTACGCATTTTATTACGTCCTGATTCTGGGATAGCACATTTATTTTCTCTTCCGGGTATAGATGGGTTAATACAATATTGGCAAGACCGATGAATATAAAAAGCAAGGGCATCATAATTATTGTTTCTTACATAACTTAATAACAGTTGATATGCTTTTCGCGATAGTTTAACAGTTTCTATATCTGCATAACGTTTATTATGTTGTATGATATGCTTAGGCATCTCGTTACTGGTTTCATCACACCAAGGGCATTTAGTGATTCCACCAAATCTACCAGTAAATTCATAGATATCAACGATCTTATCATTAAGCCAATTTTTAAGCTGTTTTATATTAATACTAGCTCCAGAAAAATCATACAGAAAACAATGGCTTGTTTCTGTTATGTTTAAAGAAACATTATTTATTAATAAGCGTTTTACTAAGGTGAATGGTAAGTTCATCTATTTTCCTTTTTCCTTTATCAGGAGCATCGTCACGAGGGTAAGATAATTAATTACAGGATATTCATAATCTATTTTTAGTTTTTCGAGTAATCTATAAAGATCAATACCGATTGCCTCCAATGAAGGCATGCCATTTCTTTTGCAGGGTGGGTGATCTCTATTTGGACACTTGCCAGCACAGAAATCACAATGCCCATTAACTAGGCCAAAGCATTCAAAGCCTTTCTTTTCTAGGTTGTTGCGATACTGTCGCATTAAATGTATGATTTCTTTACTCATTCCAACTTCTGTGCCTTTAAGTTGTTTACCAAATTTCCTTTTAAAGGTTATGTGGCTTAATTCTTTAGGATCTGGTTTCCAGGATTTTGTACCATCATTTTTCCAAATCAGCAGTATAGCCCAATCAAAGCTGCTCACAAAGTCTATAGTAGATTCATATGTTTTAAACTGGCTATATGTTTGCCATACATAGGGAGGACACAATAGAGCCCTGGCATAGAGTCCACACTGAAAACATTTAAGCCTTGCAATTAAATCAAAGGGGATGACTTTTGGTTTTATGAAATGGATTAGACTAAGACTATTAGTTTGCGGCTTTATGCAAGACAAAGTATGAAGTGGTGGTAACGATTTTGTCATCAAGATCCCTCATCTAATATATCTTTTCGCAATTCAATATTTCCAATAAATATTTTACTTTTAACTAGTGAGAATACCCTGTGGACTTGTCCCAGGGATGAATCGCCCTTCTTTACCCGTTAAATTTTTTAATTGTATTTTTCTGTTCATTCTGGTATTATATAATTATGAAAAAAGTATTCCGATATAGGGTTTTTCCAACTAGCAGTCAAACCATGATTCTTAATCAGACTCTTGATGGTTGTAGATGGTTGTATAATCATCTGCTCGAACAGAGAAAGAATACCTGGGAAACCGAAAAGAAAAGTCTTTCTTATTATGATCAGACTAATTCTTTTAACCAATTTAAACAAGATAATCCTTTTCTCAAAGATATCCACAGTCAGGTTCTCCAGAATGTCGCTAAAAGAATTGATCTTGCTTTTAAATCTTTTTATCGTAGAACCAGGAAAAGTGAAAAACCTGGCTATCCAAGATTTAGAGGAAAGTTCCGTTATGATTCTTTTTGTTATCCACAATCCGGATTCAAACTCCTTAAAAATGTTGTCAGACTTTCCAAAATTGGTGGAGTCAGGATTAACTTGCATCGTCCGATTGAGGGTGAAATCAAGACTTGCACTATTAAAAAGACTCCTACTGAAAAATGGTTTGTTAGTTTCTCCTGTGATATCGAACATACACCTATCCAGCAACCCATTAAACCGATTATGGGGATTGATGTGGGTCTGGAAAATTTTGCTTGGTTTTCTGATGGCAGAAGAATCAAGAATCCTAAGTTTTTCCAACAAGAGGAAAAAGCACTCGCTAGGGTTCAACGGAAACTGAGTAAACAGAAAAAAGGGACTCCCATTAGAACCAGAGTTAGGAAAACAGTTGCTCGTGTTCATGAAAGGATTAAGAATAAACGACATAACTTTATTCACCATAAATCCAGGAAAATTGCTGATAGGTTTAACACAATAGTTATTGAAAACCTTAACATCAGAAGTATTATTAAAGATAACCATCGTCGCATTAACAAATCTATCGGGGATGCAGCTTGGCGGATGTTCCTTAATGCCATCGAATACAAAGCAGAATATGCTGGTAAACAGGTTATTAAGGTTAACCCCGCCTATACGAGTCAGACCTGTAGTAAGTGTAGAACCAGGATTAAACTCAAATTGTCTGACCATATTTTTCATTGTCCTTCTTGTGATCTCCGGATTAACAGAGACTATAATGCATCGATTAACATATTGAGTCTGGGATTACAGACTTTGGGAATATTCCCTAGAAGCCCCGTCACTTGTGATGGGGATTAGTCACACCTTAATTTATGAAATAGCCCCTTAACATCTTTCCTAGGATTTGGATAAACATAAATCACTGGTCCATGCACATGTCTTTTCGCAAGCCCTTTATAATGTAACTCTCCATAACGTTTAGCAAAATCAGTATCATCACCACCATATTT
>JAHIWJ010000170.1 GCA_018816205.1 Nanobdellota archaeon | reverse complement strand
CGAGAGGTAATAGTACATCGCTTCCCTGATTGGTTATTTTTTTAGGGCTTAACATTAAATTAGAGAATCCTGCAATGACGAGATAAATAACAACAGCGAGAATGATTATTACTGCGACGAACTCTTTTTTCATTGTCTAGAATAGGAAGGGGGATATATAAAATTTTGTTTTGCCCGAGGGCATCTACCTTACCCTTGGTCCACAGATGAGACTTATTTAACCTCCCGTAAGAAAGGATTGTGGGTGTTTTATTTTGAATGATTCTTAAAAAGATTGTTTGACTTTTTCAAAAAAGCAGCTGATTAAGTAGTTTTATAAAATCAGCTTTTTTCTAGATGTTATGTTTGGAAAATTAAGAGAGAAGATAAGCGGGTGGTTCAGGAGAAAGCCGTCTGAAGAAGAGAAAGTGAAAGAGCAGCCTGTTGAGGAAAAGCGAAGAAAGAAAGAGGTTAAGAAAGGGGGAAAGAAGGGGGCGGGGCGGGTTAAGAAACCGGAAGATATTGAGAAGAAGTTAAAGAAGAAGGCAGATAAGATTAAGGGCGAGGTTCCTGTCGAGTTTGATGTCGCGAAGCAGAAGTATGAACCTGAGACCGAGGCAATTAAAGAAAAGGCTGAAGAAATCAGAGAAGAAGCTTTAGAATCTGAGAAAGAATTTGAGAAAGATGTTACAGGTGAGCGGGCTGAAGAACTTGAAGAGGAATTAGAAGAAAAAGAAATTGAAGAAGCTAAAGAAAAAGAGGAGCCTTTAGGGAAGGAAGAGGTTGAGGTGGAAATCGAGGAGAAAAGAGGTTTTTTTGGGTTTTTGGCCAGGAAGTTGACGACTTCGGAGCTGAATGGAGAAGATTTTGATTCTGCGTTTGACGATTTGGAGATGACCCTTCTTGAGAACAATGTTGCTTTTGGGGTGGTTGATGCAATTAAAGAAAGTTTGAAGAAAGACCTTGTTGGAAAACGGTTTTCTAATAAGGAGGTTGAAGGAAAGATTCTTGGGGCTTTGAAAAATTCTATTGATAAACTTTTGATTGAGCCGCCTTCGCTGTCGGATTTGATAAAGGCAAAGAAAGACGGGCCGTTTGTGGTCTTATTTTTCGGGATTAACGGGAGCGGGAAAACGACGTCGATTGCTAAGCTGGCGTGGAAGTTGAAGAAAGAAGGATTTGATCCAGTGTTGGCTGCAGGAGATACTTTTCGGGCGGCTTCCATTGAGCAGTTAGAAACGCACGCTCAGAAGATTGGAGTTGAGATTGTTAAGGGCGATTATGGGAAAGACCCTGCTTCGGTGGCGTTTGATGCGATTTCGCACGCTAAGAAGAATCACAAGAAAGTTGTTTTGATTGATACTGCCGGGAGAATGTATACGAAACAGAATTTAATGAAGGAGATGGAAAAAATCGTGAAGGTTTCGAAGCCGGATTTGAAGATTTTTGTTGGCGAGTCGATTACCGGGAATGACGCGATAGAGCAGGCTCGCCTGTTTGCGGAGACGGCGGGAATTGACGGAATTATTTTGTCGAAGGCAGATGTTGACGAGAAGGCGGGGACGATTTTGTCGGTTTCATTTGTTACGGGAAAGCCGATTTATTTTTTAGGGATTGGGCAGGGGTATGGGGATTTGGAAGTTTTTTCCAAGAAGGGTGTGTTTAAAGGGCTGGGGTTGGAATAGTGTTTTTTAATATAATCTTTCTTAAAAAGGGCTAATAATTTTGTTTTGGCATGGTTGCTCAAGATCCAAGAGATATTTATCAATCTCCTTTGGTTAGTAGATATACTTCGTGGGCTATGCAGCATGTTTTTTCTGATAATAATAAGTTTGGACTTTGGAGGAGGGTTTGGTTGGCTTTGGCGGAGGCGCAGCATGAGAAGGGTTTGGCGCGGGTGACTGGAGAAATGGTTGAGGAAATGAGGGCTGCGATTGATGAGCTGATAGATTGGGATTTTGTTGCTGCACGAGAGAAAGAAATAAGGCATGATGTAATGGCTCATGCTGATGAGTTTAGAAGGCATTTACCAACGGCTAAGGGCATAGTTCATTTAGGGGCCACGTCGATGGATATTGGGGATAATACTGAATTGATTCAGCATAGGCAAGCGTTGGGCTTGATTAAACCAAGACTTATTGCAACGATTGCTAATTTAGCCAGATTTGCTGAAGAGCATAAGGGTTTGGTGACCTTGGCATATACTCATTATCAGCCGGCTCAACCGACAACTGTCGGGAAGAGAACGACATTGTACATTCAGGATTTGTTGTTTACGTTGGATGATATTGAAAGAGTGGAGGGGCTTGTTTCTACCGCAAGAGGGCTGAAGGGGGCGACTGGAACACAGGCCAGTTTTCTTGAACTTTTTGATGGGGATGAAGAGAAGGTTAGGCAACTTGATGATTTGTTCTCTAGGAAACTTGGATTTGATGAGACGATGCCTGTTACCGGACAGACTTATTCTAGGGCGATAGATTACAGGGTTGCTGCGGCTTTGGGAGGTCTCGGGGGTGCTGCTCACAAATTTGCTGTCGATTTAAGGTTGTTGTCTAATTTGAAGGTGATGGAAGAGCCATTTGAGAAAGATCAAACTGGAAGTTCAGCGATGCCTTACAAGAGAAATCCCATGAGGGCTGAAAGGATGACTGGATTGTCAAGAGAGTTAATGAGTTTGCCTGGGAAGCTTGCTGCGGTTCATGGGGAGCAATGGTTGGAGAGGACGCTGGATGATTCTGCGCAGAAGAGAATTGTGGTTGCGGAGGGTTATTTGACAGCGGATGCCGTTTTGAATTTGTATCAGAATATCTCTAAAGGGATGGTTGTTTATCCGGCGCAAATCGAGGGGCATTTAAGGAATGAACTGCCATTCATGGCTGTTGAAGAGATGTTGATGGAGGCGTGTAAGAAGGGGGCGGACAGGCAAGTGGTACACGAATTATTGAAGGGACACTCTGTTGAAGCTGGGAGGCAAGTTAAGGAACACGGCAGGCCTAATGATTTGCTTGATAGGGTTGCAGGAGATTCTAGGATTGGCTTAGATGGGGCTTATCTCGATGGGCTAATATCGCGTCCAGGGCGATTTGCGGGAATGGCTGCCAGTCAGACTGAGAGATTTTTGGCCGATTATGTTGCTCCTGTTTTGAGCAGGTATGGGGGAATGGCGAGTAGGGTGGATGGAGAGATTAAGGTTTAGCCGAGTAAAGATATCTTTTTATATTCCTTTTTATTTTGAAAAATATGGAAAAAGAGATGACTTCCTTGAAGGAATACCAAGACTTGTGTAAGGCAACGGCGAAGAAATTCGAGACGAAGGAGAAGGAGATTTTGACTTGGGGGCTTGGGATTGCGGGAGAAGCAGGGGATGTTGCAGGGTGCATCAAGAAGACGTTTGCTCACGATAATGATCAACGAGGGGGGATTAAGGAAAACATCGGCGATACTTTGTGGTACGCAGCAATGATTTGCAATTTTTTTGATTGGGACATGCAGGAGATATTAGACAATAATATTAATAAACTAAAGGAGAGATATCCTAAAGGATTTACGACGGAAGATGCAAAAAGGGAAAACACGAGGGTTGATTGGAATGAAAAATAGGTTAGCAATATTTGTGCATAGGGTGAGTTTGTTCTTCTTGGGATTTTGGTTTTTGTGGAAGGTTGATTTTCTCAAGTTCTTGTTTAATGAAATTCTCAACTTTTTTTGACATGCTGATGCCATTCTGTTTGCAATGCTGGGAGAATTGTTTGTAAACTTCTTCGTCGAGGTTGAATGTTTTTAGTGCCAAGCCCACCCCCCGCCCGGGAACGTGGGCGAGTTTTTTTTGGTAT
>JAHIWJ010000169.1 GCA_018816205.1 Nanobdellota archaeon | reverse complement strand
TGATTTAAGCGATAGGTGACTTATGGAATTAAAACAATGCCCATTTTGCGGATGTGATGATGTGTCTATAAATGAAGACGGTGACACAGAATATATATGGTGCCCATTGTGTCTCTGTCGCATTGAGGTCATGGAAGGTGACATTGTTAATAAGTACAACACACGTCATCTATCAGGTCAATCCAGCAAATGGGAACCAGCAAGTGGTTATAAAGGCAGCATTAAACATCCACAAAGGGTCGTGGAATGGGATGAGACCGGAGCTAAAACATCCCGCCGATAGGAGCGATATGATAATACACATTATAACACATGACAGGTCTTCGCCAGTCGAAGCATATTTAAATAAGGCGCAGGCGAAGGATCGATACAAAGAATTACGGCAAGAACAACCAGAATATGGATTGGTGTCGTTAGAGATTAAGGGAACGGATCTGTTAGAAAATCTTTTAAAGTTGCATTACAAAAAAGCGAAGTTGAGGGTGATTGAGCCATACGATTAAGCAGGCGCAGGAATTAGGTTTGTTGAGCGGATGACAGATTAATGTCTAAGGCATCCTTTCAATAAGCCTGTCTAACTTCTCGTCTATGCGTTTAAATTGCGCTGCCAGGTCCACCCTATCCGTTAAATACCGCTCCTTTAAAACATATTCTTTCGGCAAAATAGCGAATTTAGTATCAATACCGGAAACCTTGAAGTCGAGTTTAGCAGCAACATTAGAAACCTGAACTTGTTGCCATCCTGTCATAAATGTCAAAACAGTAAGCAAGAAGTATACTAAGAAGGTAAGCCATTTAGTTGCGCCAGCAGAATTAGTTACTGATTCGGTGTCCATAATATCTCTCTTTTTGGTCATTACTCGCCCCCACTGTCATCATAAATCAATATCGGATCCTTAAATATTCCCAGTCCCGGTATATCCCCCGGACGCGGTGCCTTCTGATCCTCAATAGGGATCCCCACCTCTTTCCATGCCATAAAACAAAACTCAGAGCAGAAAAGCTCCTTTGCGTCTGCTGATACCCGGCCCGCTATCTGCCGAAATAATGACTTATAATCATAGGGCGTGCCTTCCTTCTCAATAGCCCAGGCCGCTATATCGCCCCTGTAATCGTTGAAATCATCCTTCAAGGGGTATAACCATACCCGGCCCTCATAACTTCTCAGGCGCTCGGATAACAGGCGCAGGATAATGCCTTTTTCAAGGGCTTCTAAGGTGAACCTGCGATTTTTTAAATCACCATGCTCTGATGGTCTGATTATCAGCCCAGCATGATTAACGTCTGCCTTGCTGAAGAAACGGATTAACCAGCCAATGATAGAGCGGGATTGCCAGAGTAGACAATCCCCAGTTTGCATTTGTCCCTTAAAGCTGTTATACAGTGTGAGATTTGTCATTTGGCTTTATTCTTTTGGGCAGGTTTCGGCACGAGTCCTAAAATTGTAGCCAACAGCGTTATTATTTTGTCATCTAACACTCCGGGAATAAGTTTCGCAATGCCTTTCAACAATGCCAGGAAAAGAGCAATTGTTATGGCATTACCTGCAACAAATTGAATGATATATGAATCTAAAGAAATCATACGTCCTCCTTCGGGATTATCCCTTTTCTTAATAGTATCTTGCATAATTGCATGGTCTTAGTTGCTGTTTCTAATTTTTCCCTCACGGCCTTGCGCTCATCCATTTTGAGAAACTTCTTTCTCTTGAGCTTTTCAAGATCGTAATAGGTGTTAATTCTCATTCGCCTTTATTTTTTTTAGCTTCAAGTTCTTTTTCACGGACTTCAAGACACTTGACTTCATCTTTGCTTAAATCATAAATGAAATCGTAATGCTGTTCCGCCAGCCAATTATAAACTCTGATAATTGGGATAAATAAACCCATGTGCGGTATCGATGTACCCCATCCAACCACTACCCCCCGTGACGGTATGCCTATCAATTCCCCCGTTTTCGCTAAGAAAATCGCACCGCCAGAGTTACCGTAAATAATTTGGCTGCAACTCATGTGATAGGGCAATGAATCTATTTGAAAATTTAATCTGGTAATGACGCCAACTGAGGGCAGGGGTGGAAAACCAAGGCTACAACCCACTGCAACCGATTCATCCATTACCAATAATTTTGTTGGTTCAGGGGGGTAGGTTTGCCGTATATTGGGCTTTATCTTCAGTACGCAATTTCAGCAAAGCCATATCTTCAGTTCTGTTGTAAATTACAACATCGGCCTCTACTCGCAGGGTTCCAATAGGTGTGCTCACATCGCGGTATTTAAATATTTCCACATAGACAATGGCTCGTTTCTCTTTTTTGATATTCTTCTGTAGATCGCTGTCCCACTCTTCAGAAATACTAATGGCATCCCCAATAACATGATAATTGGTCAGGATGTAGGTTGAATATTTATCGGTTCCATTCAGCTTAGAGTATATGATGCTACCCGAACCAACCTCTCCGTTGGCACTTACTCTCACGATAGGATAAATGTATTTTTCATGTGCCTGTTCCCCTGTTAATGCAGCAAAGGATGGCGCACAAAACAATAGCATCACCACCCATAATACAATGATGGTAAATACTCTTTTCATGGCATTTCTCCTTCCTTAAACTCCCTCGCCAACCTCTCACATCTTTCCGGGGTCTGGATGTGCCATAGACTATTTAACATTTCATCGGATGCCCTCACCCAGTCTTGTTTGATGCATGCGTCCCTGAAATTTTTGAATCCCTGCACGCCTGTTACGCCCAGCTGATAGAGCATCTCGATAAATATCATCAATCGTTTTTCGTTGAGATGGCTTATTTCTCCCGGGAATAGAAGCAAGTCACTCTCAATTCTTTTGCGTAACTTAATTTGAATAACAGCATCGGCCTCGTCTTTCTCTATCCGGGTGAACCCATACCCGAACGTCCATACTCCCTCAGTGTCCTGATAAGGCACAGCCCTAAAACCCTCAGAGGACTTCACCCGTTTTTTCAGTGAGATAAGAAATTCAGGAGTCATTTTCATCTTTACTTTTCTCCTTAACGATTTCGAGAGCCCTTTTGATCACATGGAGCCGATGAAGCAAGGGGCATTTTTTACCATTATGTGGACAATTTTTTGCCATATCCAAGAGGACATTGAGATCATTAATCAATATTTCCTCTATGTTTCTGGTGTATTTGGCTATTTTGCTCATTTTATTTTAACAATAGCCCCTTAGATATCGCATAAGGCGGCTTCGGTATCTGCTTTTTAATTATCGGCACTTCTTTTCCGGTGTGCCATGCCTCATCCCAATCGGGGGGTAAGCCTGTTGTCACATACTTAATAGGCCAAAGGGGTTCTTTTAATGCCTTATCATCA
>JAHIWJ010000168.1 GCA_018816205.1 Nanobdellota archaeon | reverse complement strand
ATAAGCTTTTTTGGTGCTAGAATGCTATAATCACCAAATTAATTAATCAAAACCCTGGGGCTGAGGCATCTCACTAACAAACTCAATCTGCAGTTTGTTGTTTAGAACAGAATACTTCCTCAACGGCAAATTTATCGGAACAGAATTCACATAAACCTTCTTATCTCCGATTGCCTTAACTTCATAACCCCTCTCAAGTTTAGAGACAAAAACATCTTCCACAGAGATTACCCCTGGAATCGACAGCTCATAAAGAACTTTGTTTCCAAATCTTTTCACATTAGTCTTCGCCTTCGCCCTGGGCAAACTGCCCATGCGTCGCAACTGAGATTCATTAACTTCTTTCCGAGATGCTCTCTGAGTCGGCTTCTTAACCGCAACTTTCGGCCGAGCAGCTGCATCAAACGGCCCAGAAATTTTAATCTTGATTCCATTCGGAAACGCCCTGACCTCTGCCTTATCCATTCCTCTTTCAATATCCTTGAATTGACTCTTAAACTGCTTATCAATATTTTTCATCATGCTGTTAACCATGGAGTTCACGAGTTTATCAAACACCCCCATGTTCTGAATCGCAGACTCTTCATCAACGTCCATATAATCATTTCTTCCAAGCAGACCAAAATCCTCCTGCTCCTTCCTTGGATCAATAAAACTGTTCCCGCAGTGTGGACAAAAACTAAATTTCTCTTCGCTCTTGCTGCCACACTCTTCACACTTTCTCATCTTCCCATTACTTTTTTTTCCAAAAAACATCTTTCCCTCAACAACTACGTTTTTTTAAACGTTTCGTAAACGCCTCTTTTCAACAATTAATAGAATCCGCTCAATTTAAACTTTTGCCTTCGACGAAATATATAAAATTTTCTCCAAACTGAAAGAATTTTTTCACACGAGCGAACAAATAAAAATAAAAGAGATCTTGAAAGACGCCTAAATTTATTAAGCAGAACCGTATAAAATAAACATGCCAAAAAGAAATGTTAAACCATTCTGGATAATCATAGGAATTAGCTTTGAAGTAATAGGTGAAATGCTAATTTTACTAGTCGCGGCAGCATTGGGTGCTGCTTTTTTTAGCGGCAGGCTTTCAGAAAGCCCACAGATAATTTGGCTTTTTCTGGCGATTGGAATCGTTTTGAGAATTTTGGGGGAAGAAATACGCAGAAGAAATAAAACATAAAAATTTCCCGAAACATTTAAATAGTATACACTTCTTGTATACACATGCAAGATATATTTGACGCTAAGATTTTATGTAAACACTGCAACATTGAGATGCAACCTTCCGAGGTGCTCAAAGGCGGTTTCAGACTAAGAGCAATCAAATGCCCGCAATGCAGCGAAAAAATAATCCACCCGACAGACCTCTACAAATTCGAAAGCTTCAACAACCTTAAGCAAAAGACTTATAACGTCAAGTTGAGAGTAGTTGGAAACAGTCACGCGATAAGCATCCCAAAAGAAATCATCGACTTCATCAACGATATGAATAAAAGCATGTCAAGCCACATGAACGACATGGTAAAACTCTGCCTCGAAGATTTCGGCAGAGTCAGCTTATCCTTCAACCCTGAGGAAAAAAAATGGTAAAACCAAATATAAGCATCCCATCGGTAAGATTGAAAGTAGTTGAATCTCTACAAGACGACGTCTATAAAGGAGTAGCCCGGATTGACCCGCAGCTTATGAGAGAAATGGGTCTCGCAAGAGGAGACATCATCTCAGTCAAAGGCCAAAGAGAAACGCTCGCAATCGTGGACCGGGCTTACCCTGCAGACGTCGGCGAAAACATAATCAGAATAGACGGCCTAATAAGAAAAAACGCAAAAGTCAGCGTCGGAGAACAAGTCGAAGTCAAAAAAGCTAGCGTCAAACCTGCAACAAAAGTTTCAATCGCTCCAGCACAACCAGGCATCACCGTTCAAGCCGATCCAGAAATGCTCAGAAACGGGTTGCTAGGCCGGCCGTTGACAAAGGGCGACATCATCTCTCTGGGCGGAGTCCAGCGAAGGAGAGACTTAATGAGCGAAGGCTTCCCCGACATTTTCGGAGACCTTCAAGACCTGTTCAGCCAGGGCGGATTTCCGGGAAACTTCCAACAAATCAGGTTCTTAGTTATCAACACTGCCCCAAACCAACCTTGCTTCATAAACGAAGAAACTGAAATCGTCCTAAACCCAAAAGCTGTCGAACTAACAGACGAGACAATCCCTGATATTGCCTACGAAGATGTTGGCGGAATAGAAGACGAAATCAAAAAGATAAGAGAAATGGTAGAGCTTCCATTAAAACACCCGGAAATTTTCGAGAAATTAGGCATTGACCCGCCAAAAGGAGTTCTCTTGCACGGTCCGCCTGGAACAGGCAAAACCCTCCTCGCAAAAGCCGTCGCCAACGAGTCAGAAGCAAACTTCATCTTGCTCAACGGCCCAGAAGTCATGTCCAAGTTCTACGGCGAAAGCGAGAAAAAAATTAGAGACATTTTCGAAGATGCAGAAAAAAACGCACCAAGTATTATCTTCTTCGACGAACTGGACGCAATCGCGCCAAAACGAGAAGAAGTTCAAGGAGAAGTCGAGAGAAGAGTCGTCTCGCAGTTACTAACAATGATGGACGGCCTAAAGTCCCGTGGAAAAGTTATCGTCATCGGCGCGACCAATAGGGTAAACTCCGTAGACCCCGCGTTAAGACGTCCAGGCAGATTCGACCGCGAAATCGAAATATCCGTTCCAGACAAGAAAGGCAGACTAGACATTCTAAAAATCCACACAAGAAACATGCCCCTGTTTCCCAAAATCAAAAAAGAATACTTAACAAAAGAAAAATTAAATATACTGAGCGAAATAAAAGAAACCAAAGACAAACAAAAACTAGAAGAAAGACTAAGTTTCATCGAGGATAAAATTGACTTATTCAGCGGAAACGACAAAAAAGATTCTTCTTTATTTATGAACCTTCCAAAAGAAGACCAAAAAAAATTATTTGATATATTCAGAAGATGGATGCTGGACGAATTAGCTGCAAAAACACACGGTTTCGTAGGAGCAGACCTCTCAGCACTCACGAAAGAAGGAGCAATGAACGTTTTGAGAAAAATGCTTCCTTCCTTAAGATTAGAAGAAGACGAGCCAATTCCGCCGGAAGTTCTCGACAAAGCAGTGATTAACCTCGAAGACTTCGAAGACGCGCTCAAGGTAGTCAGACCAAGCGCAATGAGAGAGGTTTTCGTTGAAACCCCGAACATTGGCTGGGCAGACATCGGCGGCATGGACAAAACAAAACAAGAACTTAAAGAAGCAGTAGAGTGGCCGATCAACAATCCAGAAGCGTTCGTTCGTCTCGGCATCCGTGCCCCAAAAGGAATCCTGCTTTACGGCCCGCCTGGAACAGGCAAAACCCTCCTCGCAAAAGCCGTCGCCAAAGAATCCGAAGCAAACTTCATCCAGGTTAAAGGCCCAAGCTTGCTAAGCATGTGGGTCGGAAAATCCGAAGAAGGCGTCAGAAAAGTTTTTGAGAGAGCACGCCAAGTCGCACCATGCGTCATATTCTTCGACGAAATAGACTCGCTCGCAGGGAAACGAGGCATCGAACAAGGAACAAAAGTCACAGAGCGCGTTCTCAATCAAATTCTCGCAGAAATCGACGGTTTAGAAGGCCTCAAAGATGTCACAATCATCGGCGCAACAAACCGCCCAGACATGCTCGACCCCGCGTTGCTACGTCCAGGAAGATTTGACAGAATTATCCTTGCGGACGTACCTGACGAAGAAGGCAGGTTAGAAATCTTCAAAGTCCACACAAAAAACACCCCCCTTACAAAAGACATTAAACTCGCAGACTTAGTTAAAAAAACAGACGGATACGTCGGAGCAGACATTGAAGCCCTTGTAAGAGAAGCCGCACTCAACGCTCTCCGAAGAGACATGTCCACAAAAGAAGTAACCTATGACGACTTCGAAGAAGCTCTCAAAAAAGTCAAACCGTCGGTGTCGACAGAAACAGCACAAAGATACAAAAAAATAGAAGACCATTATCTCAAGCGTGCAAAAGCAGGCCTGGAAGCCGGCCCATTGTACGCTGGGTAAGAGCAAAAATGATAAAAAAATTCGATAATGGCTGGAAAAACATTATTTTTACGTTAATTTCATTTGGTATTGTATTTATTGCATTTAATCTTGCAGGATTAGTTGTTGATTCAGGAATCTGGGTTATGATTATCTTTTTGATACTTATTTACTTCGAGATCTCTGATTTGAATAACAATCGGAGAAACAAGAAGTAAATATCAAACAAAAAAATTAACTCACCCCCTTGCGGTTCGGGGTGGTGGTATAATAATAAAGCGAGTAGCGCGAGCTTATACCTAAGACTTGCGAAGCAAGTCCTATTTCAGAATAAAAAACAAATCCTATTCCAAACAAAAAAATTCACTTAACAAAAAGTGAAAGGAGGAAAAATGGCTCGAGATATACGCGACGAAATACGAAGAATGCGGCACAGACTCAACACCTGGTTCACAGACTTCGACGAAGACCCCTGGAACCTGGAGAAAGAAGATTTCTCCAGTTACAGAAAAGCATGGGTAGACGCCAGAGAACTAGAGAATGAGTACATCGTTGCAGTCGAACTGCCAGGAATTAACAAGGAAGACATCGAAGTCGATGCCAATGATAACATCTTAACAATAAAAGTTGAAAACAGGTCGGAAAACAAAAAAGAACAAGACGACTCTTACAGCTACCAAAGCAGCTACTCTGGCTTTTACCGAAGAATTCCTCTGCCGCAAAACGCAGACACAGAAAACATCGAAGCTGAATACAAGTCAGGCGTGCTGAAACTTCGCATCCCAAAAAAAGCTAAAGCAAAGAAAAGCAGCACAATCAAAATCAAATAATTTTTATATTCCTTTACGTTTTTGTTTTCAATGAAATCAGACTACTACTCCCCAAAAGGCAGATACCTCTGGGATCCCTGGCTTGTGAAACATAAAAATTATTATCATGCATTCTACTTGCAGTCCCCAAGAAACTGCCCCTACAAAAAACGCCATGACAATAAGGTCTCAATAGGCCACGCAGTTTCTTCAGACTTAATCAACTGGAAAACACTTCCCACAGCATTAACTCCGGGGAAAAAAGGCGAATGGGATGACTTCACGCTTTGGACAGGTGCAATCTTAAAAAAAGACAAAAAAGTTTACATGTTCTACACAGGAAGAAACAGCAAATCAAAACACATCCAAAAAATTGGCCTTGCCACTTCCACCGATCTGATAAACTGGAAAAAACATCCAAATAATCCCTTAATTCGTGCAGATAAAAGATACTATGAAACCTCAAGTTACAAAAACAAACTAGGCAAAGCAGGAACGTGGAGAGACCCTTCAGTAATCCAAGATTCAAAAACAAAAGATTACTTCATGGTCCTATCCGCGCGTTCTGGAGACAAAAGAAAAGAATACGACGGCTGTATAGCGCTAGCAGAATCAACAAATCTCCTTAACTGGAAAGTCATGCCCCCTGTACTTTACCCAAAAGTCTACGACGAAATGGAAAACCCTCAAATAATCCATCATAAAAACAAATACTACCTTTTTTTCTCAGTCCCTTACAAAAAAAGCTTCTCCCGGACATGGGCAAAAAAACATGGCAGACCAATCGGCCTTCACTGCTATTACTCAAGCACCTTCCGAGGAAACTACAGACCAGTAAACAAAAACGGCGTCGTCCTGTCAAACGGCAAAGAAATCTACGCCATCAAACTCCTAAAACAAAAAGGAGACATCTTCACAGCAATGGGTTGGCTCAGAAAAAAAGATGGTAAATATTTGGCAAAACTCGCATGCCCATTCGAACTTAAAATTCAAGACGACAAAGTTACAAAACTCTAATCTTTCTCCGCCGCATAATACGCCCTGTTCGAAAACGCCTCACTGGGCTCGCCATCCTTTTCAAAGAGTGCGGCCGCAGCAGGCAGCTCAAACTGTCCAACAACATTAAGCTTCGAATAAATCACATAAGAATAAACTCTCTGCTGGCCTCTAGTCAAATAACCAATATGCCAAACCAATCTCCTATGGTCGCTTTCAATCTTGTCAGGCATCTTTCCAAAACCGTCATAAAGCTTAGTCATCGCCGGCAGTCTGTCAATCAACTGCAATTTATCAACTGTCTTTCGCGCCCGAACTCTCAAAACCACGCGAAGCGCAAACTCACCGCCCCGCGTCTTCACCAACGAAACCCTCTTATTTATAGATACTGCTCGAGTATAATAATATCTGACAAAAATCCCAAAAGCAACAATTACAAGCAAACCCAAAAAAGGAAGCGTGTAATTTGTAGTTGCGCTAACCGTAAAATTCTCCCCGGGCCTCAAACTCTTTTGCCAAACATACTCAACAAAAAATCCTTTCCTGACAGTTTCCTGCGGCTCAACAGAATACGAAGTAAACAGTCGCGAAATAGCATCTCGGGTTATATTAACAGAAGCAACCACTTCAGTATTCCCACGATTGATTTTTCTAACAGTCGTTTTCCTGATTATCAAGCCCTCTGTAGACTCTGCAACAGAAACCCCCTCATTTTCCAAGAAATCAACAACGCCTTCCATTTCTTTCTTATAATCTCCTGCAACAACAGTGGCCGTTACAATATAAGGCCCGGCGACAAGCCCGTTATCGAGCTCCTTAGACACCAAAATCGTGTAAGTTTTGTTTTCGTAGGGCTCAAGTTCCAATTCGATAGACTCCCTAAAGAATACAGAATCAAAAACCACAGTAACATTGCTTAACTGAACATTAGCCTTATTCTTCACATAGATTTCAATAGTCCCTCCATCTGGACGAAGATTGCCATATTCAAACTCAATTATGTCCCCCAAAGAAACAATATCCACCAAGAGCTTATCCTCAAAAATGCTCCTGTGGACTCCTTTTATCAGATACTGATAAGAAAGTAAGCCCCTCCTCTCATTTAACAGTTTATCGCTCAAACTCGCAGTTATGGCTACCGTAGAATTCCCCGGAGGCAGCATAACCGGCAAAGAAGGCTCTATCTGAACACCAACCAAAGTAAAAATCTTAAAAGAATCCTCCTCCCCCAGATTGTCTATCTCCAAGTTATAAGAAGCAAAATTCCCAAGTTCCGCAACAACAACGTTTTTTACAACGACTTCCCGAACCTTGAGCCCTGACTCCGCAGCTACGAGCGGGAATAACAGCGTTACAAGGAACAGGAGTAAAACCCAGCGCTTCATACGAAACAACCTCCATAAAGTTATATAAAGATTTGTGTACTACCGTCGAGCAGTCAGATTTAAAAAAGATTTAAGGTCGTCCTTAAACGTAGTAACTCTCCGCCGCACCTCTTGTTTCATAGCTTCAACACGCGAAGGTATGATATACTTATTGTAAACATCCCTCATAAACCGGTTATACGCAGAACTTTCCCACTTGCCATCCTTATCATAAACCAAGGCCCCAACAATCTCCAGCTTAATCTTTCCCTTGTTCATCTGTTTCCTCTTGCCGTCAATTTCAACTTCAACATCAGTCATGTTTTCAATCTCATACTTCATTTTAGTTTCAAACTTAAAATAATCAGAAACATCCTTTGTCGCCTTCCACTTAATCACTAAATCCCTAGCATCCCCTTTAAGCTTCTCTATGTATTCCTCTTCAGTAACCCCAAAGCCAGGTTCGATATACCAATTGTGCGCAAAAACGTACATAGCTTTCAAATCAAAAAGACCTTCATGCTCCATCTTTTCCTTAATAATTTCCTCTTTTTCTGCCATGTCCTGTCTAATTAAAAATACTAGATGATATTTAAAGATTCCTAAACCCCCACAACAGAAATGTCCGCAACGTTGTTAGACCTTGTAATTTCAGCTTCAGGAGTCTCGACAACGAAGGAAATTTCATTAGTGTTTCGCGGAATAGGCATACTAACTTCTAAACTTTTTCTAGAGCCAATGTCTAAATCGCCCAAAGCAAATTCATCTACAACCGATCCCTTGATGATGACCTTCAAAGTCGAAGTATGAACTCCCTTCAGACCTTGGTTCCCAACCCACGTCTCAAAACTAAGGAATCTCCCGGTCTTATTTGCCTTTACACTTTCAATGACCAAATCTGCAGCAGAAGGAATAGAATAAAGCTGCCTGATTTCATCTATGATGTTTTCGTCAATTACCTGGTCACAGTTCGTTATCGGATACATTATGCTAGACTCGTTGTTATTATGGTCAAATCCTAACGCGTGCAAAAGCTCGTGAGTCGCAACCTGCGGCGTATCACAAATCTCCGGTCTGTAGAGGCCAATTTTACCAAACATAATCACCGCAAACTGAGTCGCATTAACAATAAGTGAAGGCCCGCCCTCCCCCGCAACAAAATGCCCCTCCTCCGTAGGCGCCGGCGCGACATTCGAGCAGGTTACAAGAATATCCGGCTTCTGCGAATACTTGAACTTCAGGATAGTCTTCTCCTGCAGCAGCTCAACAGCATCAAGAAAATCATTCGTCTTCTTCTTGCTGCAATTCGCTGAAATAAAATATGTAATCGTCCGATCAGGATACCTCATGTTCGGATGAAACTGCGCACTTTCAGAAGGCAAATCGAGAGAAAGATTAGCGACATATCTCTGAAACTCTGTCGGTTCAGAAGGAAAATTCAGCCACAATAGATACATCCCCGCTACAAGCAGAGCAAACAGCATGACTAAAACTACAAAATCTAAAAACCTCATATACCCAAAAAAAATAACAAATTTATAAACTTAGCGTAGAATTCTCAGCCCTAATTCCCGTATTAACAAACGTCCTTCTGAACAAATAAAGTCCCTCGTTTATCAAATTAGTAAGTTCTCCAGCATCCAAAGCTCCTGCTCTCAGCTTTTCATAAAAGTCGGTATTGACGGTTCTCCAAATCTGAGGTTCTTGCTCTCCTGTTCTCAACCTAGCGGCTTTTTCAACTAAGTCTCTAGTCGTGTCTAAATGAACATTCCAAAAATATTCATCAGTTCCAGTTACCTTGTCCCTCCTAGCCCGAGCAACTCCTCTTTTGCTTAAAAAGGACCTATCTTTTGAATCAATCCCGTCCAAAACCCCATGCGCAGTTGCTAAATACCCGCCAACCCTCCGCATGAATGCAGAGTCATAACCCAGATTTAATCCTCTAATCAAGTCATAAACTTGACAAACAGAAGCCATTTGGTCAAATTGATCATCCCTCAACCCTGCTCCACGATTCCGATGCCTCAAATCATGAGCTATTTTATCCCTGTTCCTTTGCAAAAACGTCTCTACTCCCCCAGCTGGAGTCCCGACTCTTTTGTCTGCTACAAAAATCTTTGTTCTATCTTCAATTGCTGCTGCTTCAGCCGGCGTGTATTTACCCATGAGTTTCTCCCAAAATAAAATTATATGCAGTGTTGCATAATAATTAATCTTTAAGAATTATCATCAATGCCTTTTTTCCAATGTGTTTTTTCGGAGCAACAACACTCGCACCATTCCCAGAAGGGACGATTGATCTCTCATAGATTTCTTCCACATCATCTT
>JAHIWJ010000167.1 GCA_018816205.1 Nanobdellota archaeon | reverse complement strand
GAAATTCTTGGCAATGAAGAGGAACCTTTTGTTGCTGTTCGTTCAAGTGCGACAACCGAGGATTTGGCTGATGCGAGTTTTGCCGGACAGCAAGATACTTTTCTCAATGTTCGGGGGAAAGAAGAACTGCTTGAAAATGTAAAAAAATGCATGTCCTCTTTATTTACTGCGCGAGCGATTTATTATAGAACGAAAAAAGGTTTTGAGCATTCTAGGGCATTACTTTCAGTGGTTGTGATGAAAATGGTCGACTCGGAAAAATCCGGAGTGATGTTCTCACGAAACCCAATAAGCGATGATCAGAGTGTTGTTATCGAGGCAGTTTGGGGGCTGGGAGAAGGTATTGTTTCAGGACAGATAAAACCGGATCATTACGTCATTGATAAAGATCTGGATAATTTTAAGATTCTTGAAGAAAAAGTTTCTGTTAAGAAAATTGCGATAATCAGAAATGAAGAAGGGAAAAATCAGACTGTAAGGCTGAAGGAAGAGCGAGCTAAAATGAGGGTGCTTGATAATTATGAAATAAAGAGACTTGCACAGTATGCGAGGCAGTTGGAAGAGCATTACCAAAAACCGCAGGATATAGAATTTGCGATTGACAAGACCGGAATTTATATTGTGCAGTCGAGGCCGATTACGACGCAGTTTAAGAAAAGTAAGGACGAAGAAGTCAAGGGAAATATTTTGCTTGCTGGGCTTGGTGCTAGTCCAGGAGTTGCGTCTGGGACAGTTAAGATTGTTCGCGATCTTGGCCATCTGGAAAAAGTTCAGAAGGGGGATGTTATGGTGGCTGAGATGACTAATCCTGATATGGTTGTGGGTATGCAAAGGGCGGCGGCAATTATCACTGATGAGGGGGGCATTACTTCTCATGCAGCGATTGTTTCGAGGGAGATGGGAATTCCTGCGGTTGTTGGTACGGGAGATGCAACCGCTAAATTGAAAGATGGAGATATTGTTACAGTTGACGGGAATACTGGGAGAATTATTGAGGGAAAAAGAGAGACCAAGCTTGTTGAGATCTTGCCCGTGGTGCCGACTAAGACTAAAATTAAAGTTATTGCTGATTTACCTGAGGGAGCTGAACGTGCTGCAAAATCGCAAGTTAAGTATATCGGATTGACTAGGCTCGAGGGAATTATTGCGACTGGCGGGAAACATCCGCTAGGATTTGTTAAAGATAAAGAAATAGACAAATACATTGAGTTGATATCTTCGAATTTAAAGAAAATGATTAAGCATTATGACGGGATATGGGTTAGGTCTTCGGATATTAGGAGTGATGAATACAGCCATTTGGAAGGTGCGCCGCCACAGGATGAGTCCAATCCGATGATGGGGGACCACGGGATAAGGTTTAGTTTGAAACATCAGGACATTCTGAAGGCAGAGTTTACTGCAATAAAAGAAGTTGCGGATGAGTTCCCTAATAAAAAGATTGGGCTGATGGTTCCATTGCTGGTTAACTTAGATGAGTTGAAGAAGACAAAAATGATTGCTAAGGAAGTTGGTTTGACGGATAACATCCAAATTGGAATAATGGTTGAGACGCCTGCGGCGGTGCAGATTATCGAGGAGCTTTGTCAGGAGGGGATTGATTTTATTAGTTTTGGGACTAACGACCTGACGCAGTTTACACTTGCGCTAGACAGGAATAATGAGAAGGTTCAAGATTTGTACAGCCCACTGCATCCGGCTGTTTTGAGAGAGATTGCTTATGTTGTTGGAGTCTGCAGGGAATATGGTGTTGAGACAAGCATTTGCGGGCAAGCGGGAAGCAACCCTGATATGGCAAAGTTTCTAGTTGCGTGCGGCATTGATTCTATTTCGGTGAATGCTGACGCTGCTAAGCAAATTAGCGAAATTGTCGCAGAAATTGAGAAGCAAAAAGAGTCGCTTGCTGTGGAAAGTACAATGGAAAATGGCTCTACTAAACCGGCTGAAAAAAACTTGCCTAGTGTCAAATTACAGGCTCGAACAGATGGCGATTCTGTGGATATCGAGGAGTCTATCCTTAAGGAATTGGAAGGAAATGATTCTGGGGAGTATGAGCCTAGTGCGCCCAATGGGGGGAACAAGGATGTTCCGCCTTTAAATGAGGCTATGCCTGTGGGTTCTGAGATGCTGGAACAGATTGCTGAGGCTGAGGCAAAAGTTGAAGAAGATTTACTAGAGGAATCCCAAAATGAAGTGGTAAACAAGGGGAAAGAACCCCAGAAGAAGGCTCACTAATTTTGTAACCACTCTGTAGTTAAACATAATAGAAAGGTTTAAATATCCCTTGTTTCTAAAAAAAATATGGCTAAAAAGAAAGCTAACGGTGGAAGTTCTGAAATAGAGAGAATGAAAAAGTTAATGAGAAGTGTTAGGTACCGAGGAATAGACCAAACAAGTGGATATGACCGGGACCCATTCGTAGAGGCATATTCTGAATTTAGTGACTTGGAAAAGTATGCCGCTGCCGTAAATAAAGATCCCCACAATTTAGGGGCTAGAAGAGATCTATTTGGTCTTATTTTTGGGAATAAGGATGCTCATAATGGTGTGTCTCCTGAAATGATAAAGCAAACTGCAAAAGACTTCGTTGATGGAAGCAAGGAGAACATTGGTAGGTACGCCGCAAGAAATTTTGATGGCATGTTTGATGACTTAGATCCAAAGGCGCTTGAAAGCATGTTGTTTTCTGTACAGTTGTACAAAACAGGGAAAGACAGGGAGCATGATGACTTAGTCGACACCTTAGCCGAGTTTAGACAGTTGAGAGAGATGTTGGAGAAGAAAGATATTGGTGCCATAAGGAAATATGCCTTGGAAAGTCTGAAAGATGAAGATCTCCCTGATCCAATAAAGGGGGCTGTAGCCCACTTAGCTAAGGTAGATGATGGTATGGCTCATATGATATTCGACGCTAAGTATAATGCGTTGAATGCTATCATTGCCCAGGCATTGTACAATCAGGATGGCAGTATCGATGAAGCAAAGGCCAGAAAGCTAATTAAAGATAGCTT
>JAHIWJ010000166.1 GCA_018816205.1 Nanobdellota archaeon | reverse complement strand
TTGATAAGGAATTATTTTCGAATTATGCAACACTGCAACGAATAACCTCATCCAAAAGAATGTCTAACGTGTCTATTTTCTTTATTTTAAGATCAATCAAAAAAGAAGACAACTCCGTGCAAGCAATTACCACCAAATCAGGATTATATCTGCCAATTAATTTCATAACTTCAGCCTTGTTTTTTGATGGGCTTGCATCAATATTATGTTTTAGAATTATGTCGTCAATCTTATCCTTGTCCTCGGAACTCGCCTCGATGTGCCCGAATGAAAATAAACCAGAATCGACTAACTTGCGAGAACCCAAAACTAAAATTTTTTTTGCACTTTCCCTGTTAACAACAGAATTGACAAGAGCCATTAAATGGATAATTGGCACTTTAACCGCTGCTTGCAACTCAGCAATATGGATATAGGCCGTATTACAAACAATCGCAATAAAATCCACACCGGCTCGTTCTAATGTCTTAACGCCACTAAGATAAACAGAAAGGTCGTCATGATCTACCAATTCCGGAGCAGGAATGCTATTCAAGACAACATGCGGATAATCGATATTTGTTTTTACCAGTTTTCTTCTCTGCACTTCTCTAATCAAATTTAGATAAAATTTAGCAGAAGACTCCGGACCTATTCCTCCAAGAAGACCCATTGTTTTCTTCATTTTATTCTGAGAAAATATCCTTTGCAACTTTTACTTCCGCATCTGCAGTGGATCTTTGTGCCCCCTTTTTCCGTATTATTATAATCGCAAGTTATTTCTTCGTCGGCATTTATATTTCGTTTCGCAACAAGCGAAGGCTTTCCTTCGGTTACTTTAAGGTCAGTATTTGCATCACAAGAATGATTGACCCAATTCAAAATCTTAGGATCATTCACCCAAGTACTATCCCCAATAAAAGCAAACCTCGGGTGAGCTTTATTAAACAGATAACTCACAGGAATTTTATAGAATATTTTTCCCTTTAAAATCTTATTTTCTGTAAAGATACCAAATCCATGAATCCTACTTTTTCGCTTGACCAAGACCATCCAGAAAACAAACTAATGAGATATTTAAAGATTAACCACAAAACCCCCTCTCCCCAGGCGACCTGAACGGCTCAAAGAAAACCAATTTTATCCAACCCAAATAGGGAACTCTAAACACAGATTTCCCAATAATCTGACTAGGAGAAATATTAGTTTCGTCAATATTCCTCTCGTTCGCCGGATTTCCGCCGGTCAACTGTGCAAAATTATGATCTCCCTTCGTCTGGTATGGATTTTCAGCGACAACACGGTGAATTATCGGATACGGCGCACTCGAGCCTTCGTTTGGTTGAAAAATTATAACATCCCCGGCATTATAATCAGCCCGCCCCCAAACAACAATTATATCTCCCTTGTTCAGCCCATTCTGGAAAGGAAAACCCCTAAAATCTGATTTGTAAATGTGATGCTCTTCATACCACTCATAATGATTGTTCCACCAAGTATCAAAATTAGAAGTTTCATGATACATTGAACACGACTCAATCACAACAAGAGGCAGACTGCTCCCTGTAGCCAAAGACAAAAGAGGAAACAAAATAAACCGAATAAGAATCACCAACAACACCAAAGAAACCAGCCACGACTGCCATGTGTCCTCCTGCAAAAATCTCCAAAACCTTACAACAAAATTAGGCCTCCCAAATTGAGGTTCCAGAATAGAAATCTTGCGAGTAACTTCGTTAAGCTCACTTTCAAGCCTCGAGGTTTCTCCCTTTAATTCATCCAACTCGTGTTTCTCTTTCTTCTTCAGACGAGTCAGCTCAGCAAGCAGCATCCGCTCTCGCCTCTTCAGATTTCTAAGATCCCTAAAACTCATCTTTTCATTTAGAGATATATGTTTTTAAAACTATGTTGTAAATTGTTAAATCCAAACACAAAACTTTTATACTTCACTTTGGTCGAAAAAACATGCTCTGGCAACAGATAATCCTAATCTTTCTTGCATCATTACTCTTACTGGAAGGAATGCTCATTCTCACACTCCCAAAACAAACAATCAAGGCCATCAAAAAGTTAATGAAAAAAGAATCTCAACTAAAATTCATTGGAATGATTGAAGCCCTAATCGGATTAATTCTGCTCATCTTGGTGCTTGTTTACTAGAAGTTAATCTTCCAAAAAACTAATATCCAATTCGTAAACGTCCTGGAGCTGCTGAGAAGAGTTTCGGTTGGCATTCTTCAGATATCTCAAAAGAAACAACTCCTCGGGCTTAAATGTCTGTTCCTTCAAGATGTCCGACGCTTCTCGATCCAAAACCGATTGTGTTAAGCTTGCCATTTGTTACCTCCTCACTTAACTAAATAGATCTTATTTAAATCAAACAAGAAGAAAAAATCTGAACAACAAATTCACAAGGCTTATAAACAAAACTCATTTTCATTTAACATGGCCATTAGCTTCTCTCTCGGCTATTTTTATGGAACAGACTCAGCGTTAGACTTCCTAATCGCCCTAGTCGCATTTCTAATTGCCTACCAAAGCAGCAGAGTTTACAAGCTCATCAATGAAAAAAATTACAGATTTTTCTCATGGGCATTTTTATCAGTGGGCCTTGCTTTCCTGTCAAAGATTATAGCAAATCTGACAATCCTAAACGAAGTAAAATTCGAACATGCAAACTTTATCATTTCGATAACTCACGAACTCCAAGAGATGCAGCTCATCAATTTTTTCGGCGCAACCTTCTACAAAATCTTTCTCCTAATCGGATTTTTAATCCTCTTTCTAATCACAACTAAAACAAACAAGAAAGAAGACATCATTCTATTCAGCTATTTCGCGATAATTGCAGTTCTGTTCAGCATCTACTTCAACTTCGTTTTCCATTTAACTCTGATAATAATCTTAACAGCTCTAACAATCTACTTTTACAACAACTACAAAAAAACAAAATCTGGGAACAGCTACAAAGTTTATCTTGCATTCCTCTTCATCTTAATCAGCCACGCTGTCGATTTATTCTACGGCCTGCATGTCTTTGTTTATTTGCTCGGAGAAGTTCTAGTCTTCACCGGTTTCGTAATCCTTCTCATTAATCATACCAAAATAAAAAATGGCGAAAAAAAGAACCAAGTTAGAGGTAATCAAAGACCTCCTAGAAGTTCTAAAGAAAGGTAAGCAGGCAAAGATAACGCACCTGATATACAAAGCGAATCTTTCAAACAACAGCATCAAGCCTTACCTAGAGGAGCTCATCAGCAACAAGCTCATAGAAATGAGCGAAAAGGACGGAAAAAAATGCTTTATAATGACAAAAAAAGGCGAAGAGTTTCTCCAGGAATACAGCAAGATTAAAATTTTGTCAGAGTCTTATGGGTTATAAAGATTTAAAAACAAGAAATTATCCTGAATCAGATGACAAATACCTTGATTTACGTCTCCACAGACCCTGAAGAGGCACACGCACTAATTCATGGTTTCCATGATTTTCTGAACCCGGGGGGTGGAAACAGTTACGATGGACACAAACTAGGAGAAAGGAGTGGAACACACCATGATTATTCTTGGGATTCACTAGACTTAACACGCGCAAAACAATTACAAAGAGAACTTAACTTTCATCCAGGCTGCTGCATAGGAATCCCGAACCAACTAGAAACTCACCAGCTAAACACCCTAACAAAATCTTTCACGAGAGAAGGTTTATACGTTGCAGTTAAAACTGATGGAAATCTCACAATATTTAGCCCGCCAAACAAAGACCTTTCACAAGAGCTTCTTAGGTCTGCCTCTTATTCGGACTGGGATCAAGCCGAAGCACTATTAAGAATGGCGGGCAAATTGAATAACACTCCAGTAGAAAAACTACTAAAAGAAAATTAATCACTCACCGAAATGCGCCACGCTCTCTTTTCTCCCCGCCGACGTAATCTGGATAAAATCTGCTTTCCCGCAAAGTTTCTCCATTGTATCTGCGCCAACGTAAGTCATACCCGAAGCCAATCCCCCTATGAACCTTTTGACTATCGGCTCAATCGGCCCTTTGTATTCAATCAATTTCTTCTCACCCTCCACACTTATCAATTCCTCTTTAGTCTTACCGTCTAATTGCAATTTCCTCAATATCGCATCATAACTAGCCATCCCCCTGTAAACCTTGAACTTTTTCCCATTTTCTTCGATGACCTCTCCGGGAGTTTCCTCGCAGCCTGCAAAAATAAAACCGCTCATTACTGTGTTTCCGCCTGCACCAATCGCTTTCACAATGTCTCCTGGATTTTTCAGTCCCCCGTCGGCGCAAATTGGAATTCTCCCTTGAGTCGCTTCATAGGCATCCATCACCGCAGTAATCTGCGGCACTCCTGCCCCCGCCATCACCCGAGTTGTACAAGCCGCGCCAGGCCCAACACCCACCTTCACCGCGTCTGCCCCCTTGCTCAAAAAATACTCTGCCGCATCCTTCGTCGCAATATTCCCAGCCATAACGTCAACCTTGGGAAAATTGAGTTTTATCCAATCGAGCGTCTTGCCCGCCCGTTTCGAATGCCCGTGGGCAATATCCAAAACAATAATATCAACTCCCGCTCCAACCAAAGCTCTAACTCTCTCCTGCGAAGAATCATTCACACCAACAGCCGCCGCGCAAATCAATCCCTCTGCCTTAACTTTCCGAACCTCATCTGCTTCCTGCTCAACCGTCAAAAACCTGTGAATTATTCCAAGCCCTCCCAACTTTCCCAACGCAATTGCCAATCTCGACTCACAAACCGTGTCCATGTTCGCAGCCACAAGCGGGATGTCGATAAAGAAATTCCTAGTCACCTTAGTTTTAAAAGAAACATCCTTCCTGGAAAAAACTTTATTATACTTAGGAACAACTAAAACATCGTCGTACGACACCCCTTTTCCAATTATTCGAGCCATGCCGTATTAACTAACGTAAAAAACAGAATAAAAGCTTTGTGGTTCTGCAGGCTTTGTTGAAAATCTCTAGTTAATTAGACTTAAGTTGTGGTAGATTGCCTTACAAAATATTTCAGATTTTACGCTCACGATTCCTCTGCCTGAAACCGATCCGCCGTATTTCCTTTTCAGCGCTCCGAAACCAGCTTCAATCAGCGAACGCTGATGATATTCCTGCTCGGAATAATTTTTCATTTGTTTTTTTCGATAAAATCCTCGCCGGACATTCTTGCGCGGCTTGATGAAAGTCTGCACATTTTTCTTGAAGCAAATTTCGTGCAGACTTTCCGCGTCGTATGCAGTGTCCGCATACAAACTTTTCATTTTACCGACGCGGTTCATTAAATAATTCACGTCCTGAATATCATGACGCGGTTTTGTACGGATGCGAAGCGCACAAAACTTTCTCATGTCAATGTCAAACAAAGCCGAAAGCTTTGCATAGCTCTTTATCAGTTTCCGTCGACAAATCCGTTTTATGTAATGAAAACTCGGATTTGTTCTGCTAAATCCTGTTCCATCAACTGCAATTTTCTCGTGTTCTAATCCACAAGTTAACTGCAACAAAGAAGTCCACAGCGACGGTGGAATTCTTTTTCTGGACTTGCAAAGTGCAGAATACGTAGGAACTTTTATGTCAAAAATCCCAAATATATTTTCGACTCTCCGAAAAGAAAGTCTACAGGTTTCTTTCAACAGCAAAGCAACCAAATGCTGAACCAGAGTGAACTTTTTCGGTCCAAAATGATGCAGAAACCTCCCAAAATTTAATTGTTTCAATAACCGACAGATTTTTTTATGCAGTTTGCTTTCTTTTTTTGACATAGTTTTGCCTCCAAACAGAACTATGTCTCTTTTATTTTAAGACTTTTTCAACAGAGCCGGTTCTGCAGGCTCTGTTAAAAAAGCCAGAAACGACGCGCCGCAGCAAGCGAGCGGAGCGAGCGCCAACAAACAAGACGCAGCAGAACGCAATTAGCGTCCTATTACGATGCGTGCAGGTTTGCTATTGAACCTGAAGGAAGGAATTAGGCGTGGTAAGGGTGGGATTTTGGCTGATAAGCCAAATTCCTGTGGAAATTCCAAATCATCAAAAACAGATTTTTCAACAGAGCCGGTTCTGCACCGCTTGAATCTATGGGATTGCCGGGATTTGAACCCGTATGCAAAATCAACTGCAAGATTTTGTATTCCGGGTTAGCAAAATGGGATTGCCGGGATTTGAACCCGGGTCGCATACCCCCGAAGCATGAAGGCTACCAAATTACCCCACAACCCCAGAGCTACTCCAGAACGACCTCTACTCCATAAATATCCTTGCACGCCTTAAAATAAAGTTTCCCTTCACCGTCTTCTCCCTCCACCCTCGGAACAACAAGATACCTCCCAGGCGCATAATCTTTAGTCAGTCCAAAACTGTCGCTTCGTCCAGGCTCCAAAGTCACATACAATTCTTCATAAGTCTCAACACTCCCTTCTTCACCATTCATAAACTTTATATAAAAACCATCAATCTTCAAATTGCCCAAATTTACTGCGTTAAGATAATACAAGCCGCTGCTTTCATGGATTATCTCCGCCTTAAAATCCATGCCAAAACAGTCAACTTCCGGAGAAAAAGATATCACCACATTCCGCGCCCAATTAAAAATCGCCGCCGCCAAAATCACAGCGAGAAGCGTAAGTAAAATGCTTGAAACGACCAAACTCACTCCCTTTCTGTCCATCAGCTAACTTAAACAGAATTCTATTTAATCCTTTGGATGCTACTTCTTTTTTCGGTCGTAACGTCTCCATGCAGCAGAAACTTTCTTAGCCTTCCTGTCAAGCCTGCCGAGAAGCGACCTTCTAAGTTCTGTAGCCTTCACAAGCTTTTTTTTCTT
>JAHIWJ010000165.1 GCA_018816205.1 Nanobdellota archaeon | reverse complement strand
CCCTTGTTTTACCACAGATAACCTCTTACAAAACGGACATTTTGTTTTCATAGAACACACCTCCTTATCAGGGGGTTAAACTATCAGATTATATAAATCTGACGTTTAGTATACTATATCATAAAAAGTTGCATTGTAACGTTAAAGGGAGTTCTTGGAAAGGTTTAAAGGTTGTTTCTTCCTAACTTCTTTATGACTGATTTAGTTAGGATTGGCTCAGAAACAGCGAAGGGCGGTTTTGCTAACGAAGAGATGGTTGCAGAGAAATTTAAGAATTGGCAGGATGATGAAGAAGCTCAAAAGTGGCTAAAAATCATGGACTACAACCTTAAAGAAATAGAAAAGGTTGAGGCAGTTGTTTTACACGGATTCAAAACAGATGTTCATGTAAAAGTTACAGTTCTCCTTAAAGAAGCAATCTCGATTCAAAACCTATCTGTGAAAAAAGCGAATAGCAATGCTGACTATAACCAAATAGACAAGCGATGGGTAAAAAATTATGTAGAACTTTGGGACATTCCGAAAAGCATTATTAACATTTTGGAAATTTTTTGTGGGAAAATATCTCCAAAACAATTGCTAAAAGAAAAGAAAATAACCAAAGAGAAATACAAGAGTTTGAAAGACAAAAGAAGATTTTTTGTTAATGAATTTGAGAACAGAGATAAGAAATTATTAGTAAATTTTTTCAAGAAAAATAAATTGTTAGTCGTTACAGACATATTAAAGGGCAGAGGACAATTTGCGGCTGACTGGATGTTGGTAACGAAACATGATGTAAAAAAAGACGAAACATCGTGGGTTTTGGCAGATATTAACAAAGCCATGAGTATTTTTGGAGAAGGCGAAGTTAAGACAAGTCCGAAAGGAAGTATATCTATCGGTAGAATTACATTGCAGAGAAAGGGCGGCGATGGGGGGAGAGAAACAGCGAATATGTTACAATTCAAAATAAAGCCGTGCGACTTGTTCAGATATTAATTTATAATTTTAAGCGTGATTGTTGCAATAAAGACCTTATTCTTTTGTTTGCTTCTTCGCAATATTCTTTACTTATTTCAGAACCGATAAAATTACGATTATTTAACAGAGCCATTTTCGCCACTGTTCCAGAACCCATCATAGGGTCATATATTAAATCGCCTTTATTACTCCAAGATAAAATATGGTCTTCTGCCAATTTTTCAGGAAAGATGGCAGGATGTCCGTTGTTAGATGTTCCTACGGGTATCTCCCAGACATTATTTCTTTTCTTATGACTGCTGACTACAAAATCTGGGACAACATCTCTAACTCCATTCGCATGCTTTCTTGCCCCTTTCACAATCTTGCCCGCTAACTTTGTGGGCAAATCTTTAATTAAATTAACCTTGCTTATTCTGCCTTTAGAAAAGACAAACATATATTCAAAACTTTGTCTATAACAATCATTCGAACCAAAGTTAAAACTATTTGGTTTATGCCATACCATCGTGTCATGTAGGTTAAAACCAACTTCTTTAAAATAAAGAGCTTGTTTAAATGAAGAGCCAGTCTCGTTTCCTTTAATCGTTGCATCTCCAACAACCCAAACTAAAACACCGCCCTTCTTCGTTACTCTGAATAATTCTTTTGCTATTTTTTCAAACTCAAAAGTGTAACCATTATAATCTCTTAAATTATCGTATGGCGGAGATGTTATGCTTAAGTCTATAAAATTGTCTGGCATTGAAGCCATTGTTTTCAAACAATCCTCGTTATGAATCTTGTTTATTTCCATTTTACTTTTTTCCATTGTTAAGAGGTTTATCCCAGTAAGGGCTTTTACACTTCGGACAAACAACAGGGGTTTCTTCTGTTCGGGTTATCCATTCGTGCTTACACCTCTCGCATTTACATTCATACATCTTAATTTCTTTTTTACTCATGCTCGATTAAAGAATAGTTACTTTAAATACTTTACTATGGTAATACACTACCATAAAGTTTAAATAGTCTATATACCTATGATATATTATTATAGGTAATAAGATGAAACAAAAAATAATCTGTTCAAAATGTCAAAGCGAGAACATCAAGAAAGATGGAAAGAGAAAGACAGAGAACAGAGGCAAGATTCAAAGATACAGATGTAAGGATTGTAACTTTCGGTTTGTCGTGGATGATGGCTTTTTTAGAATGAGAAATGATGAAAAGAAAATAACTGCGGGAATTGATTTGTATTACAAAGGTGTTTCAGTTAGAAAAGTGCAAGACCATTTTCAAGCGTTCTATCCTCACAACGCTTCGCATATGTCAGTTTATCGTTGGATTGTCAAGTATGCAAAACAAGTTTCAAAATTAACAGATAAACTGAAAATTAATTGTGGTCTTGAAATGATGAGTGATGAGGTCGAATACTTTAGGAGAATAAGTAGAAACCAAAAAGGCAGAGAGCAGAATTGGTTTGTTGATACTCTCGATTTGAAAAGTAGATTTATGATTACTGGCGAATACATGCGAAGCAGAACAAACGAAAATCTGATTAAGGTTTTGAAACATGCCAAGTTTAAGACAGGCGAACAGGTTAAGATAGTT
>JAHIWJ010000164.1 GCA_018816205.1 Nanobdellota archaeon | reverse complement strand
CTTTTCGAGATTTGTAAAGATGAATGTGAAATTTATATTCGAGAGAGAGACGATAAAGAGAAAGATTAATATCAACAGGTATTCCATTAGCTTATTTAGGAAATTTGATTTATATATTTTAGCAAGTCTTTTGAAGGAATGAGATTTTCGGTTTAACGATTAGTCTGCTGATTCTTTTACCATCTTTTATTTGAGAGTTTCTGTGCTAACTCTCACTTTCACAAAAGGGATTTTTACGGTTTTTAGGGGTTTTATCCTTGTTGAAAAAATACTCTCTTTTGAGTCTTGATTTTGGAGGGCGGGCGCGTCGGGCGCTTCGCGCCCTCTATTTATTGTGGCTAATTTTTTGGTTAGTTAGCTATTTTTACTCCTTGCTTGTATTTTTATTTTATAGGCACCTTAGACTTGGTTTTTGTTAGTTTTTTCTGAAAATTTTGCGAGTTACTCGGTTAGTTAACTGGTTAAGTTGTTTAATCAGAATTTTTTGCTTGAAATTTTAAAATGGGTTAAATGACTGTTTAGGTAGAGTTTTTACAGGTTCTGCTTGAGTGGGTTAACTAATTTGTTATGGATTTTGTTTAGTTGCCTGTGTAGTTGGCTTAGTTAACCATCTTTTTTATTGGAATTGCTTTATACTCCTTTATTCTTTCTTTTTGCGGGTTACCCTTGGTTGGTTAGTTAACTAATTTTTTCCTGTAATTTTTTGGTTAGTTAATCCTTGAAGGCTGTTGGCATGGGGGTTTGGCTAGGGGCAAGTATTTTCTTGAGGTTAGCAAGGTGAGTGTTTTGTTGGTGTGTTTTGATTGAATTTTGTTAAAGTGAGAGTTTTAGGAATCAGGATTTTGTAAGTTTGGGTGGAAAGTGAGACATTTTAGGGTTTGAAAATAAAGAATTATTAATTCGGTATAGCGAAAATATTTTTTTGATCTGAGGAGTTTCACTGAAAAGTTCGGTGAAAACAATAAGAAATAAAAAGCCCTTATGCTTAAGATATTCATGCTGAAGAAATTTTTCTCTTTGTTTGCGAGGAAAGAAGTGAAGCCTGTTCGTGCTAGTGGTCGGAAGTTGCCGACGACAAACACGAGGACGATTAATGCGCTTAAGGGAGAGATTGCGCAGATGCAGGCGCACTCTACGAAGTTGAGCGATGAACTAGTGAGGATAAAGGAGAATGTGGCAAGCATTCCAGATCATGGTCCGATGATTGAGTCTTTTCATAAAAAACATGAAGCGCATGCCGAGAGGTTTAACCGGATTGAAGGAAAGTTGAACGACCATCGAATTGATGTTATCGAACTGAAATCTAGATTAAACGAACTTAATCACTCGCTTACGAGGTTTGAGTCTCTTTTCGGGAAGGTTGCGGAATTGGAAGAGCGAACTGCTGGCGCAGAGAGTGCGAAAGCTGAAAGGGTTGCTGTGAAAGTTGCGAAAGCGAAAGCTCCTGCCGGAAGTTTGTTGGAGCAGTATCACTCACTTGCGCCAAGCACAAAGAAGATTTTTAGTTTGCTGTTGAATATGCATTTGGACAATAAAGGAAAATGGGTGCCTCTTTCGGATTTGCGGGGGATGACATATCCTGGGAAAATTTCTAATTCTACGCTTGCGGCGATGGCAAAGGCTATTCGGCCATTGTATGAGAACGGTTTTGTGGAGAAGAAAAGAGATAAGAGTTTTGTTTATGTTGCGGCGACGAAGCGCGGGCGAGATGCGGCGAAGGAAGCAGGATTGCACCAGCAGGCAGAAAAGTTTGATGCTGTTTTTGCGAAGCTGGGGGAATAAAATACTTTACTCTTGCTATTTTTTGAGCAATAAACCTCCTCAGGTTGTATGTGTTTGCCCACTTTGCATGGGCTTGCCATCCTTGAAAACACTCTGTTAGCCTTGCGTAACCAATTTTGCCGTCTGAGAAATTCAAGATTTGTCTTTTTATTTTTCTCATGTTCCGTTTTCGCAATAAATTGAAATAGTAGAAATTTCTGAAGCCGACGAAATCGACACCGTTAGATAAATGAATAATTCTGGACTTATCTGGATGTAGCTTGAGTTTTAGGGTTGAGTTTAGGAAACAATTTATTTCTTCTTTCCATCCAGTTAGCTTGTCTGGAGATTTGTGCATGATAACGAAGTCGTCAACGTAACGGACATAGCATTCTGCCTTCAGTTTGTGCTTGACGAAATAATCGAGTTCGTTGAGATACACATTTGCGAAGAATTGTGAGGTTAAATTACCTAACGGCAAGCCTTTTCCAGAAGTTACTCTCTCTCTCTCTGCATTTCAAAGTTCGCTTTAATGATTTGTTGGACGAGCCAGAGCGTTTTCTCGCACTTAATTTTTCTTTTGATTATTTGGAAAAGAATTTCGTGGTCAATTTCCCGAAAGTAATGTTTGACGTCTGCCTTCAAGCAAAAAGCTGAAGATGTAAAATTGTTTGTTATTTTTCTTCTGAATTTTTCAAATCTTTGCAAAGCGAAAAGTGTGCCTTTGTCTTTTCTATTTGCGCATGAGTCATAAATAAAGGACTTGTCAAAGAGAGGTTCTAAGAGATTTACAACTGCGTGGTGAACGATTCTGTCGCGAAAATCCGATTTTGAGATGACGCGAGTTTTGGGATCTCGCAAGATAAATGTTTTGAGTGAAAAATGGCGATAGGTTTGGGATTTTAGCTCTGTCTGTAAAATCCGCAAGTTCTTTCCCAGATTTTTTTCAAATTCAATAACGTAAGATTTCTGCGTTTTACCTTTGCGCGCTTTTTGGTAAGCAATGAGCAGATTATCAAGAGAACAAATTTTTTGATAAAGATTGTTGTGGGATTTCATTTTGACCTAGCGGGCTGAGCCATTCGACCATTAGCGTTAGAGTTAGGCAAGTTGTTCCTGTTGGCATTCCAGCTGCCGTTCGTGTTGCGGTTCAGCCCGTGGACGCTAATTTGTAGCCAATTCACCAATTACCACCTTCGCTTCATATTTCGCTTGGACAACTTCCGTTTCTTCATTACTACTTAATGTCGCGAATGAATTTTACTAAATGAATCAGCGTGTGGCCCAGCCATTTCTGGCTAGGAATTATGAGAACTAAAATAGATTTTTATATTTAACGACTTAGGGCTTCTTTGAATGCGCGCTTTTCGGCCCTCATTTTTTCTCCGTAATTTCTTTCAATTAAAAAGTCATGAGCTTGTAGCAAAATTTGCGCCGTGGCTTCGCCACAAACACGATCCACCCGACCACCAGCGAAAGAGTCAGGCAAGACGTCCCTGAGGGCACACCAGCTGCCGCCCGTGTAGCGGCCCAACCCGCGGACGCCTGAATTTCCTTTGTAATCGAGCAAAGCAATTTGAGATTCAGCATTTGTTCCAGAGATTACACCTGTTGTGTTGGCTAAAGAAATTTCTATAGAGAGTTTTGAAAAACCCCCGCATTGATTTGTATACTGCAGTATATAAATGATTAAATTATCGACGATATTATCTATGTTGCCGTCGGCAAAAAGAGAAAAAATGTCATTT
>JAHIWJ010000163.1 GCA_018816205.1 Nanobdellota archaeon | reverse complement strand
CGCGTCGTTTCTGACTTTTTTAACAGGGCCGTTTGAATAATTAGTTTTATAAAGGGATTTTGCTTTTTTTAGTTATGGAAGGTAGGGGTTATTATTCTGAGAGTGCTGTTGAAGAAGAGGATGAGCCTCCGGATCTCAGCGACGAATTCAGGCTAGATCATCAGTTTTTTATTGTTCGTGGTCAAAGATTGCGAGGGGAAGAGCCGTATGTGGGGAGGGTCTTTAAGGGAGATTGTAACGGGCCGCGTGAGGAATTTTAGGAAGAGAGGTGATGTCAAGAAATCGGGTGGTGGATTTTAGTGTCAAGTGTCGGGAGTTAGGTTGGATAGTTTTTTATAGATTGTTTTTGTTTGTTGTATATGGAAAATACCCTGTTTAATGAAACAACAATAAAGAGATTGGTTGAGGGAATAAAACTTACAGCGAAACAAAAAAAAGCGTCTCAAGAGTGGCTTAATCTGATGGAAAAAGGCGAATTAATGAAAGAAAAAAGACGCTATTTTGATTTTAAGGATATCATTCTAAGAGACATTCTTGGTTATGAAAAATTAGAACATGAAAAGGATAATGTAGAATTTACTTATGAGCAAGAGGGTAAGCCGATTATAAGAATTGAAGCGAAAGGCATGGACACACCAGATTTGTTCTTGCCACAAAAAAGAGCAAGAGAAGAATCCCCTGCGGAACAAGTTTGGAGATATATGAATAAATTTGCCACGCCCTACGGGATTGTTACAAATTACAGACTTTTTGTTTTGTTTAAGTATGACGTTGGAAACACAAAATATTATTTGTTTGATTTTGAGGAGATTAAAAGAAATCCAGACGAACTAAAAGAATTTGTAGCTATTTTCTCAAAGGAAAGTGTAGATAGCGGTTTCGTTGATAAACTACATAAGGAATCCATTATTGAAGAGAGGGAGTTTACTAAAGAGTTTTACAAATTGTATCACGAGACAAGGTTAATGCTCATAAGAGAATTTGAGAACAACACGGACATAAATAAAGACGCTTCTGTTCATTTTGCACAGATTTTTCTTAATAGATTAATGTTTGTATTTTTTGCCGAAGATACTGGCAAGATAGATAAGAGAGTTGTTGAAGATAGAATTTTAGGAAGGTTAAGGGACGTATCTTCTTTCTCTACAAACTCTAAGAATATATCCGATAATCTTGTTACTTTGTTTAAAGACTTAGATAAAGGTAGCGACTTCCCAACCAAACTGTTCGGATTTAATGGAGGGTTATTCAAACATCCCATTCCAGACAGGATTCATTTTAGAGATTTTAGAGATTCAAAACTTTTCAAAGATATTTATCAAAATTCCAAACTCAAAAGCAAAGATTTAGAATTAAATGAAAAGGAAAAAGAGATATTTGAAAAGTATAAGAATAAGTTAAATCCGATAATAAAAAATCTTCTATTAATGGCTTCGTTTGATTTTAAATCAGAGGTTAATGTTAATATTTTAGGACACATATTTGAGCAATCTATTTCTGATATTGAGGAATTAAAGACTGACAAAACTTCACGAAGGAAAAAAGAAGGTATCTTTTACACGCCAGAATACATAACAAGTTATATTTGTAGAAATACGATTATCCCTTACCTTTCAGAGAGGGGAGCAACTACGACTTATGATTTGATTAAGGAGTATGCGAATAACATAGAGAATTTAGAGAAAAAGTTTAAAGAAATGAAAATTTTAGACCCTGCTTGTGGTTCTGGAGCTTTTTTGATTAAGGCAACAGATGTTATGCTTGAAATTTTTAAGGCGATTCAGGAGTTTAAAGAACAAGAAGGGGAATATCAGGCACAAAGAGGATTAAAGAAGAAAAGTAATCACAAAGGACAATTAGTTTTAACAAAGTGGAATGAAGAAGAAGAGGCGAGGGAGATTATAGAGAATAATATTTTTGGAGTGGACATAAACGAAGAATCTGTTGAAATAACTAAACTTTCTTTATTCTTAAAGATGGCAAGAAAAAACAGAAAATTAACAGATTTATCAAACAACATAAAGCAAGGGAATAGTCTAATTGATAATGAAGAGATTGCTGGAAAGTTGGCGTTTAATTGGGAAGAGCAGTTTAAGGAAATAATGAGTAATGGCGGTTTTGATGTTGTTATTGGGAATCCACCTTATGTAAGACCCCATAATTTAGATAATAATACGAAAAAATATTTGTGGGAAAAAAGCAAAGTTTACAAAGCGAAGGGAGACTTATATGCCTCTTTTATAGAAAAGGGAATTAATCTTACAAAAGAAAAAGGTAAATTTTCATTCATTGTTCCTCATACTTGGATGGGATTAGAAAGCTTTGATAAACTAAGAGGATATATCCTTAATAATTGCATGATTAATAGTTTAGTTGTTTTACCAAAAAAGGTATTTGAGTCTGCGATTGTGGAAACAATGATATTTAACTTTCAGAAATCAAAAGATTATGATAAAAAAGAAAACAAAATAAATATTTTAGAGATGGATTTGACAGGCAACATAAAAAGATTAGGAGAAAAGAATCAAAGCAACTATTACCCAAATAAAATTTTTGATTTATCTATTGGAAAAAAGTCAGATATCTTGGTTAAGATAAAGAAAGACACTAAACCTCTCTCAACTGGTGTAAATTTTTATTATGGATTAAAAACAGCAGATGATAATAAATTCTTAACTACCAATCCAAGAAATAACATTGAATATAAAAAATTATTAAGAAGAAGTGACTTCGGCAGATATACAATCAAATTTGGCGGGGAATATGTTTGGTATAAGCCAGATTTGATGAGAGAGAATAAGAAAACTTCAAGACCTGGAGAGCCAAAGAGGTTTGAGAATCCAAAAATTATTATAATGGACATTGCTAAAAAAATAGTTGCTTCTTACGATAATAATAATTATTACATTAAGGATGCCTTGATATTGCATAAAAAAGATAATTTTGATTTGGCGTACATACTAACAATCTTAAACTCAAAATTAATTAGTTATT
The DNA here is from genome assembly GCA_018816205.1 of Nanobdellota archaeon. GTDB lineage: Archaea > Nanobdellota > Nanobdellia > Pacearchaeales > GW2011-AR1 > UBA73. Next base: position 116 of record JAHIWJ010000163.1, on the reverse strand, counting down.
ATTACAAGGAAAAATATCTTGTTCTCAGTGTTGCTAAAAATGCATTCTTAGAGTTACCAATAAAAATAATTTCAGTAACTGAACAAAAACCATTTATAGAAAAAGCCGACTTAATG
>JAHIWJ010000162.1 GCA_018816205.1 Nanobdellota archaeon | reverse complement strand
GGGGGGGATGAAGGAAGGAGTAATTTATGGATTTGGATTGTTATATTGGCTGTCTTGATTATTCTCGTTGTTACTGCGATAATCTACAGGGATAAGTTAAGATTATGGTGGCACCAAAGAGGGAGTAAGTCTTCATCTTCAGCTGTTAGGCCGGGAAGTCCGCCGCCAGGTGCAATGACGACAAGAAGGCCCCCTCCAAGGTTTGGACCTTCAATGGGAATGCGGCCTATGATGGGCAGAGCGCCTTTTGTTAGGCCGGGCATGCCTAGACCTGCACCACCTGCTCAAAGCCAGAAAGCAAAGAGTGAAAAAGAGAAGGAAGATGAAGAGACACTCAGAAAATTAAAAGAAATGAGTAAATGAAATGAAGAAATTTATTTTTCTTTTAGCGATTGCATTAACGATAATCCCTGGAGTTTGTGCATTGTCTTCAACACTTAAAAGTTCTTATGCACCTCATGAGACAATGATCGGGGAAATTACCGGAGGCATTCTTGCGCCGATACAAAGAGATCAGGTAAAAGTTTTGAAAGATGGACATCTGGATGTTGGAGTTCAGTATGACATTGGGAAATTAGGAAATAAATATTATATTTGGATAGTTGCACCGAACAACGTTGGACAATATACTCTTGTGATTGAAGATGTTGTTGCTATGGTTGGGAGCGTGCCAGATGTTGTGGACTTTACTCATCAGTTTTCAGTTCAGGGGACAACTGTGCCTTACTCGGTCTCGCCAGGATTTGTGCGTGCGACCGATGATTTTACTATTTTGGCAGACGTTTATGGAGACCAGAGCACGGTGGAGGTTAGTTTTCCGCAGTCTAGACAGGTTACTTTGTATCCTGGGACGAACTATGTCCAGTTTTCTATAGGTGGGCTACTTGGTGTTCAGAAAACATTGATTTCCCTTGGAATTTACCAAATACCCGCGTACATTGTTGGTGCAGACCATATTTGCGGTGATGGTCGGGTAGATGGCGTTGAAGTTTGTGATGGAACAAACTTGAAGGGTAAAAATTGTTCGACCGTTGGGAATTTTACCGGCGGAGAGTTGAGATGCAGGAGTGGTTGTTTGTCCTTTGACAAAAGCATGTGTGTTTTTGAGCAATGGCCCCTGCCTAGTGAAGAGAAATGCGATGCAGAGCACTTGTCTTTATGTTTGAGTCAGGCGAATTGCACTGGTGCCGGAGGGTATTGGTATAATAACAGCTGCAATGAGTATGAACAAGGAGCGGTGTGCGACTCAGCGCATGTCGGATTGTGCGGAACGCCGGGGACTTGTCTGGATGCCGGGGGATATTGGTATAATAACAGCTGCAATGAAGAAGTTCAACCGATTGGAGGGTTTTGCGGTGATGGGGTTATTGATTCTGGGGAGGAGTGCGATGGAAATAACCTTAGTGGCGCGAACTGTACGCTGGTGGGTTTTGATGGGGGTAATCTGAGCTGTAATTCAAATGAAAGTGAAAGGAAGTGCATGTTTAATGTGGGCGGGTGTTTTGTTATTCCGCCTCCAGAACCACCGAGATTTGTGATTGACCCCAAATATGTCGATGAAACTATTTTTATAGACGGGAGCGCTTTACCCTACCGATTTACAATAAAAAATGAGGGGGGTGAGCCCATTACCGGATTGAGTTTTGAATTCAATCCTTCTAAATTCCTGATATCGCCTTCTTACGTTGAGTCTATTGACGTTAATGAAACCGGGGAATTTAATGTTACGCTCCAAAATTCCTGGTGGGGCAAACCGTTTAGGGGGGCTGTTGTCGTGCGCGCAGGTAATACTTATGAATACGTGGTGCTAAGTGTCAATTTCACTGAAGATGAGTCTGAAGCGATTAGGACGTATTCACAAAATTCAACAGCGGGGCCATCCTATTATTGCTCTCAACTTTATGGTGTGGAATGCGGGGATGAACAGGTGTGCAATGGCGATGTGGTTAGAACTATAAACGTTATAAACTGCTGCGTTGGAACTTGTGAAAGCCAAGGCGGGGGATCTGGGTCTTGGATTGGATACTTGATTGCGGGCATAGGCATTTTGGTGGTGGTTATTATCTGGTGGAGATATTCAAAAGCCGGTAAACGCGGCAGGGGAAGTCCTTTAACGGCAAAGGTTTCGCAGATGCAGAAAAATTTACCTTGATTTCTTCTTTGATTTTTTCTTTTCTGGTTTTTCTTCTTTTTTTGGAGCAGGCTGCGGCGGGTCTTCTTTCTTGAATAGGTGCGGCGCTATTTCGTGAAGTTTTTTTGCATACATATCTCTTTCTGCTACAACGGATTTTGTGACAGCGTCGTATCGATGAAGGCGTTGTGTTACAGCGTTACCTATCTCGTTGAGTTCCATGTTAGAAATATTCAACTTTTCAGGAGAGATGATTTGCACATTTGAAGGCATGTATTTGAAAATTGTGTTTATATAAGACATTAGAGATTCGAAAACGACGTCCAGTTCAGCAAAGGATGTGAAGAGGTCTGTCTTCTCCACAGGGAGGGGTTCGTGAATCTTTTTGTCGATTATTTTTATTTCTTTTTCTGTGCCAATGGTGGCAACTATGGAGTTCAACGCCTCGGTAACGTGTTCCTTTGGCCGACCTAGAATCTCCAAAACCATTGATGCTTCAATCTTTATCATGGGGATTAGGAGGAATGTGGGTTTTTAAAATTTGGCTAGAGCCTCCTTAAGGCCAGTAAAATAATGACTATGATGCAAAAACCGGTAAAACTGTAGATTATTATGCTTCTTTTGCTGCCTTGGGAAGTGACGATTTTTCGATCCAGCTGAATTTCTTCAGAAATTTTTTTGTTGAGGACTATTTTTTCCTGCGGTTTTAATGAGAGTTGTTTGGCCTCGGGGGTTTGTTTTTGAGCTGGTTTATCCGAGGGGCTTTCAAGAGTTATGGCCTCTTCATCAATCGACTCTTCTTCTGTAATGTCGTTTTGTTCTACCTCTTCTGGAGCATTGTCTTCTTTTTTCGAGGGGGCAAGAATTTCTATTGGGGCACATTTTTGCTCGAAATTGGAATTCTTGTTTGATGATTTTCTTAATCGCACGCAAACGTCCATGTCGCCTTCGCCTTCAATGACTTTTATTTTGTAGTCTTCCTCATTGGGGAATGTGCTCTTTAGATAATACCAAGAGTCTTCCCAAGAGTCGTCTTCTGGACTGTAAATCTCAGAGACATAATTGGCTCTTTCTATGTCTCCTTCACCTGCGTTGTGGACAAATATTTTGACATCGTATTCTTCTTCTGAGTCGGCAGATATGGCTATTGTGAACTCTTCGTTTAGTTCTGCTTCGTCTGGAGAATCTAACTCTATGTTTAGCGCTGTGGCTGAAGAGATGAAATTAATAACCGTAAGAAGAATGATACACAAGAAGACCGTTCGAATCAAGTAAATAGACGGTGTCTCGGTCGTCATTCCAAATGTTGCTTTTGCTGTTCCAGAACACGTCGGTTTCATTGTCTTTGCCTTCAAAAGAGTGTAGTTTCACCTCTTCAAAAGAAGCATCTGGGAACTTATATCTTTTTCTGCTTTCATCTGCAACAATAAAATCTTTAAAATTTATTGCTCCGCAGCTGCTTTCTATCGAGAGTATTTCTTCTTTTT
>JAHIWJ010000161.1 GCA_018816205.1 Nanobdellota archaeon | reverse complement strand
TATTCAGGCAAGGAACTTGCCTTCGTGGAGTCGATATAAGACTTTCCTTCGGGAAAGCTATTGATGATGAAACATGAAGCCAAAACTTCGGCATAGCCAAGTTGTGGTAGTTCACTAATTTGTTATCAGATATTTTTTTCGTCTTTAATTAGATATTTTAGTTTTTTACATGTTAGTTTCATTTTAGTCATTTTTCACCTTGTTACATATTTTTTGAAAATCATCTTTTATCATAACAATCTTCCCTTTTGTAAACTTTACCTCACATAGTCTTTTATCCATAACCTTAAAACATTTTGTGCTTTTATAGTGTCCCAAGTCTTCAAATATCCCATTTGTTGTTTCTACATTTGCCATTTTAAACTCCCGCCTGATACCATCTTTCACAGACGACATCACAAAATGGACTATCCCCACAACAATGGTCATTTAATATAGTATCAATGTTCTGGAAGTTACAACAATACCAATCTCCTTCTCCTTCCCCCCCTCCGCAATTATTCCATCCTTCAGAACAATCAATCATTCTTGTCGTATCACCTTCGCAATGGGCAGAGTCCACTTCTGGGTCTACAAAAGTTTTGCATAGCTCGACATAATCTGCACTTGCAACACATCCGTCCATGTCTGGCTCACCATAAACTAATCCAGGAATTGCTTCTGAGGGGTCAATGTTATCTTTATATTCTAATTGTTCTACACAAACTCCACCGATACAAATTTCTCCATCTGGACAAATAGACGATGCACCCATGCAAGATGTTCCGTCTGAAGAACACCATAGTTGAGTTACTGCTGTAGGTGTTGGACAGAAATCTGGTTCAGCAATTCCACTAATCGGAGTACAAGTTCCGAATAAATAAATGTCTTGAGTTGGGTCTGTGTCTTCGCAACCTTCGCTTGGAAGACCCGAATCATCATGACATTTTTCTCCTGGTTTCCAATCAGGATGAACTTCTTCGGTATCAGGATTTATACAACCGCAAAATACATAACCTCCCTCTCCAAATAATGCGTCGTTATCATACCACATGTCAACACATAAAGGATAATCTGTGGGGCAAGTTCCTCCGCATTGTTCTCCCACCCAACCGCATGTATAGTCGCAATCTTCTTCATCTTCATCGCAGGAAATAACGTCTACTTCAACATCATTAGTTCTACAAAAATCAGAAGGCGTTCCACAAATAGCAGCAAATAGATAATTTCCAATTACTGTTGCTTGTCTTGATTCTTGATATAATCCTGGAGATTGTTCGTTAATTATACCTGCAAATTTCCATCCTTCATTGTTGTAATTATATCCGACGTAACAAACTGGGGACTTAGCATTAATAGTTCCAGTTACATCGTCACCAACACAAACTACAGTATCGTCTACAATAAATGTGCATCCTACAGAAGGTTTCTGATTGAATAATTCTATTATGCTTATGTTTCCAAAGGCGTTATAATTGCTACTTCTAAACCAACCACTTACTCCCCCATAAACAAAAACTCCAGCAATTATTAGAATCCCAACAAAAGTGAGTATTATTGATAGATAGTCTGAAAAATTGTTTTTGGAATTAGAACTCTTTTTTTTAATACATCTACCAAGCCAGTTCTTCTTTTTACATTTTAGTTCCATAAATTAAGACCTATTTTTTCTTTTTCTTTTTTGGTTTTTTCTTTGCCATTCTTTCTATTAATACATTAAGCAGAAGAGGTTATAAACATTTTCTATAAAAAAATTATAGTTACATAAACATTCCAGCAATTATTGAAATTATCAAAAACACAAACAAGACAATTAATCCCCACTTGATTAATTTTCTCGTCTTGGTTAAAAATTTAATAACAAAATAAATTGCTAATCCAACGATTAACAAAGAAATAACTTGAGCTTGAAGGGATGTTATATTTATTCCGAGTTCTGATATTTTTGAAATTACCCACTGCGTAGCAGTCCCCAACCAATCGCCTATCTTTCCTAACGGAAGAATAATGTCTTTGAATTGCATAATTATTAAAGGAAATTAAACTTTGTGAACTACCACAACTTGGCTATGCCGAAGTTTTGGCTTCATGTTTCATCATCAATAGCTTTCCCGAAGGAAAGTCTTATATCGACTCCACGAAGGCAAGTTCCTTGCCTGAATATTCCAAGGATAATGCCTTTATAT
>JAHIWJ010000160.1 GCA_018816205.1 Nanobdellota archaeon | reverse complement strand
GCTGACAGTGCTGACAATGGCCCTGTAAGCTAATCGGAACTTCGGTTCCTCAAAGCTGACAGTGCTGACAATGGCCCTGTAAGCTAATCGGAACTTCGGTTCCTCAAAGCTGACAGTGCTGACAATGGCCCTGTAAGCTAGTGGTTAGACTGGCTCGTTTACAAGAGCAGAGATTAAATGTCAGAAACTCTAAAAGCCGAGCATGCGGCAGTTCGATTCTGCCCAGGGCCATGTTTTGTACGATAGAAATAAAAAGCCCGCGACATTCAGCTAAATATGATAGTAGTAGATATAGAAACAAGTAATGGTAATAATTTTGAAAGAGCAGGGGTATGGCAAATAGGAGCACTTGATTTAAATAATCCATCAAATACTTTTTTTGACGAAGGAAGAATAGACGAAGAAGATACAACTACGGAAGATGCACTCAAAGCGATTGGAAAAACTGAAGAGGAATTAAGGGACAGAAATAAACAATCTCAAAAAGAGCTTATTGAAAAGTTCTTTAGTTGGTGTGAAAAAATAGGGAAGACTAATTTTCTTTGTCATAACCCTCAATTTGATTATGCTATCTTGTACATTAGAGCAGCAAGATATAGAGTTAAATTTCCTGTAGATTACAGGTGTTTTGATCTACATTCGGTTGCTCAAGCAGTATACTCTAGAATAAAAGGAGAGTTGTTAATAGAAGCGGGTAAGAGTGGTTTTTATTTAGGAAAAATATTAGAATTTTGTGGAGTTGAAGACCCAAGAATTATCATCAACAATGGTAAAATCGTCAAGGAAGGAGACCCCCATAACGGATTGACTGATGCTAAATTAGAAGCAGAATGTTTCTATAGGCTAATATGTGGAAGGAATCTTTTACCAGAATATTCTAGATTTGAGATTCCCGATTATTTGAAGGAAATAATGAATTAGAAAAGTTACATTTTTGGTCTGCTTGTTTACCCAAGGTGCAGATGGCCATATTGTTATAAATGCTAGTTGCGTGTTGGTGACATGAAGATTAGCAATTTAATTCCGAGAGTGATTGTTGTGGGGGCTTTAGTTCTTTTCTTTTTCCCAAATCCCGAAGAAAATCTTCTTGTGTACCTAGGGGTAGTTTTAGTTTTTGTGGCGCTGGTTGTTTTCCTTTTGGTTAAGGCAAAGAGAAAGTGAAAAGGTGTTTATATCGAAGAATATAAAAGTACGGAGCGCATAGTAAAATCATGGGTCAGCGCGTCGAAGATCATGCTCTAGAGAATAAGTTGAAGAGGGTTGGATTTAGTATTGGAATTGCGGCCGGCTCAATTTTTTATTCGGTTGGCATGTTTGAAATTCTGAAAGATGTGCGGACGTTTGAAGATGCGGCTACGAAAGTTTTGGTTTATGGATTTTTTATTGGGCCTTTAATTGCTGCAGGAGTTTGTGAAACTGTTCGTTCAATCACGACTGAATGTTTAAGCAGGCATTATCTTAATAACAGGGTCTGACATAAGATAAAAGCATTTATATTGTTCTTGCTTTTATTGATGCAATATTGATGGCCCAATAGTCTATCGGTAGAACGTCTCTTTCACGTGGAGAAGGGCGCAGTTCAACTCTGCGTTGGGCCATTTTTGTTTTGCCCGTAGGATTTCATGCGCTCTTTTACAAGGTGTTTTATACGCTGTAGGGTTTCTGGGTTAGTGACGCCATTGATTACTTTTTCCCCTTTTTTATCCAACCCTACCCGGCGTAAAATTTTTCCTTGTATCTGTAACCTTACTCTTAACTCTGCCATAAATGCTTGATGGCCCGCCAATGTTGCAATATCATACGTTATGCCAGTGATTTCTGAGTCCAAAGGGTGACTATTCCCAAGCTGTTGTGCTAATGTTAATCCTTCTGGTTCCTCTGCATGCTGCAGAAGTTGCGGGGAAGGCATTCTGTAAGGTCCGTCTACAAATTGGTAGAACAGGCGTGCGTTTGGGTGCAACAGCCCTGCTGCATCAGTTGCAGCTGTAAAAACAAAATCATACCTAAACCCCACCTGCCCCACACGTCTTGCATTTCCCATGATTTCGCCTAAGCAGTTGTCAGTCCTGTATTCAATTTTTGTACGGGAATTTACCTTAAAGTCAAGTGGCCCATTCACAGCACACAATGCATCCGAGTGTCTCATACCGCCCCTTAATACTTCTGTGGCGACCTGTAGCGGCGTTTTAAAGCGCTTTCTTTTCATCTCCGTCTTAAGCATAATATCTGCCCCTTTGGGAGATTTTTATCTTTTGTGGTGATGAAATGACAGAAGGATTATGGGTTGTAATTGTTTCCTCTTCAATGCCCCTCAATTGCGCATAATTGGAAAATCTTGAGTTCTTGTGGGTTATACTGGGCAAAGAGATTTGGCCAGATGGCTCGGGCGGTAAAATTGGATGAGACGTGTAAGGTAGAATTTGTTGATGGTGCCGAGAAGTTATTTCAAGAGGCGATTTAAAGAGTTTAGAAAAAGAAGTGATTTTGCAAGGGTTATGGAAAGCTGTTTTTAGCTAAATGAAATCAGAAATCTTGTGTTTTAGTTCCAGATAAACAATCCAGATAACCAGAAGTATTCCGTCGAGAGTTGGCAAGAGTTTATCTTGAATTTCATAAGGGAAAG
>JAHIWJ010000014.1 GCA_018816205.1 Nanobdellota archaeon | reverse complement strand
TCTGATTCTGTCGGGGCGGAATGTTGATTCTGTGTCGATGTAGACGGCTTTGCCTTCTATGCCGCCTTGGTCTTTTGGGAGCTGGGTGTTTACTGCAAGAGTTAGCGCGAGTTGTGTCTTTCCCGAGCCGAAGGCACCGTACGCCTCGGTTATTGAGCTGGTTTCTACGCCCTTGCCACCGAGAAGTTCATTAAGCGCTTGTGAGCCTGTTGTGATAAATGTGATGTTTTCTCTTTTCTTTGCGAATTCGTCCCCGGACATGAAGCCGAGGTTCATCATGGAGCGCGCGGCCTGGATTGCTTTTCTTGCAACAGCTTCGCCTACGCCGGCCATCTCGGATAATGCTGGAGGGGACATGACAGCTAGGCCCATTAAATCGTAAACGCCTGCTGCTTCGAGCTTTGCGGCTATTCCAGGGCCGATGCCGGGAACATCTGTTAATTTTTTTTCTTCGGAAACTTCCTCTTCTGACTCTTTTTTTGGCATGTTGTTTCAGGGAAATGTGGATTTATAAGAATTGTTGTAGTGTTAGACTGGAGTGGCTTTTTCCCAAAGGTCTAGGAAATAATTGTTTAGGGCTTCTGAAAGCGAAGGGTCGAGGATTTGCAGGTTGTGCTTTTCTGGGAGAGTACGGTCTTTCAGGGTTATCTTGCATTCTTTACCGTCCACTAGCAGGATGGAAAAGTTATCCAGTGGGAAGAATTTCATTTTTATATTCTCATCTTTGTATGCCTGAATTAACTCGGGGTTTTTCTGATAGTTGCCTGTGACTATGATTCTTGCATCTACACCTCTTCTGATGATGCTCCTGAAATCTTTAAGGTATTTGTAACGGTCGCCTATTTTTTCAAAACGCCAGCCAAGAACATAAAATGTTCTTTGAACTTTTTTCATCGCCTCGTCGTAAACTTCGGATGAGAAAGCCTTGCCCCTTGTGTATTTTATGATTTCTTTTTCTCTTGTCATGGGGGTTTCTGAAAGGAGCGATGTTGTTTCTGTGATTGCTTGCGCTTCCAGGCCTTCAAGGTGTTTCTTTTTTTGGGCTATTAGATTGTTAATTGCGGCCTTTGGGGGAAGAATTTCAAAAACTGCCGGATCGCCTTCTATTTTTTGGATTAATCTTTTTTCCTTGAGAGAATTTAAGTTTGGGTAAACTGCTGTTGGCGGGACTTTCGAGTGTTCTGCAATTTCTCGAGCGCTTAATTTTTTATTTCTTAGGAGAGTTTCATAGATTGCTAGCTCATATTTCGTAAGGCCAAGTTTTTTTAGTGATTCCATTAATAATTTAAAATTAATAGTAATATATAATTGTTACTGCTTCCTGTATTTGAGATGAGAATATTAGTAGACATGGATGGGGTTTTGGTGGACTATGAGCAGGGTTTTTTGGATGAGTGGAAAAAGCAGCATCCGGATAAACCTTTTGTGCCTATTGAGAAGAAAAAATCTTTTTATCACGAGGATGTTTATCCTGAGGAGGATGAAGAATTTGTTAAGGCAATTCCATTAACGTTAAACTTTTATAGAAATCTGAAACCAATTCCAGGGGGATTGAAGCTGTAAAGGAAATGGCTGAAATGGGGCATGAGGTGTTTATCTGCACCAGCCCATCTGTGACCAGCTCAACATGTATTCAAAATAAGTTTGATTGGGTTGAGAGATATCTCGGCAAGGAGTGGAAGCACAAAATTGTTTTGACAAAAGATAAGACCGTTGTAAATGGGGACATTTTAATTGACGATAAACCAAGGGTGGATGGGGTCGACGGAAGGCCGAGCTGGGAACATGTTTTGTATGATCAGCCGTATAACCGATGGTTGAAGATGGTGAAGAGGATTACATGGGGAAATTGGAAGGAGGTTTTGTTGTAATGCCGGACGTATGCGGATACTGGGATAGAAAAGCAGATGTACTTGTCAAATCAAAATATGGGGATAGAATAAGGTGGCTTTTGGCAAACAATAGTTTGAGCAGGACGTCTTTTGGTCCTGGGCGAAACTCCAACTGCTACGGAACTGCACTTTGGGTTTTAGGTGCTGGCGAGAGGATACATCAATATTTGGAAGGAAGAACGGCCGAATTTGGGCAGAGTAAAAATTGGTGGGATGAAGAAGTAGTCTTCCCATCTACCGACAGGCCTTTTTATGTGAAACCCTGGGTGATGTGCTGGTTTGCTGAAAATCATTGTCTGAAGGTTGAGCGGAAAAAAGATACATTGCTCTTAGCTCAAGGATGGGAGTGGGGATTTGAAGAAGTGGAATATGAAGCTTTAGTTCATGGGGGGATTTATCTGGGAGAGGAAACAGTTTTTGAACAAAAGGATTACGGGGGAGAGTTTAGAATTGCTTCTTTTCAGGAGGTGGCACGGCAATATACCAAACTAGACTACTATGAATTAAGGCCGTATTGAAAAATTGGGTTTTGTTGAGCTAGGGTTTTGCTTCCAATTCTTTAATCAATTCTTCAGGGTTGACGTCTTCGACGCCGTTTATTGTCAGTTCAAGAGTGTTGGAGAATGAGTTTGCGCGGATTTGGCCTGAAAAATATTTTTCTTCGCCTAAAAGGCGAGATTTTGCTTTGTTGTACTCTTCAATTGAGAAGATTTCTTCGTCGGTGAGGCCGAGTTTGTTGATTTGTTCGCCGAATGCGACTGAGCGCATTGACTCTGTGCCGTCATCCAATGTGATGTTAAGCAACGCTCGTTTTTTTGGCCTGAGGCCGTTGTTTTTGTCTTCTTCAGTGAATTTTTTGCCGGTTTCAGGGTTTACTTCGAAGTAGTGAGGTTCGAAGGCGTGGACGATAACTGCGCGAGTGCGGATGTTTTGTCCTGGAGAAACGTTTTTAAGATTTTTTTCATGAGTCATTTGTTTTTCAACTACGTTTTCTATTTTTTCTTTGCTTGGTTTTATTTCTCCGAAGGATGAAAGGTGGATTTCGCTGTTGCGGATGCTGCCTCCAGAGATTTCCACCACTGAGTTTATGCCTATTTTTCCTTCTTCAATCAGGGCGATGTGGTTTGTGTCCCAGAGGGCTACGCGGATGTTTGCGGTTTCATCTGCAAGGGTGAATGAGGCGACTTTGCCTTCCCGGCCGTTTTTATTGAACTCTCTCACGGGGTTTATTTTTATTATTTTTCCGACAACGTTTGCGCGTTTCATACCGTCAACTATCTCCGAGATTTTCATGCGTTCGTTGTCAAAGTTTATACCAAGTTCTGCTGCGACGATTTGGGCCGCGCCTTCTTTTGAGATTAGACCGGAGAGTTTTGCTTTTTTTGCTTCGACGCGGCGTTCGATTTCTTCTATCTCAAGGTTTGAAGATTTAGCGATTCGTTCAACCAGCTTTTGATAATTGTCCATTTTTTGTAATAAGAAACGGGTTTTATAAAGATTTATGGGATAAGAATTTGTTGATACCTGCTTCTAACGAAGTTTTGCATAAGGATTGCTGTCGGGGCTTTATAGAATTGTTGCTTCATCCCCTAAAAAAGATTATCCTGCGATTCCGTATGCATAACCTCTTTTTCCATGTAACGAGTTCGTTGCAAAAAGACGAATCCCTAAATTACCAAAGATCCCCAAAGAAGAGACTCCGGCAGAAGAGTTATAACGGGCCCTATCTTTTCTAAAAGTGCAAAAATCAAGGGTGGGTTCAATGTCCAAATTCTTGTTTAATGCTTTTAGTATTTCTACAATCTTATTGGTTTGCTGCTTACCGATAAATGCGTGAAGTTCAGAGCCTAAGGGAATTCGTGTTAGCTCCAAGGGGGTTTTATAACAGTGGGTTTTGGTAAGTCTTCTTTCTTCTTTTCTTGGAAGAACAATTTCACCTCCCTCTATTTTTGGATAATCCCAATAAACAACGTTTTCTCTTTTTGGAGAATCATATGCACCAGCAGTAGATCCCCAAAGCCATGTTGGTTTTTTTCCAGCACCCTTCATTTTTTCTAAAAGCTCTTCTAAATAAGATTTCCCTTCTTGAGTACAAAAAACGTGATGAGCTAAAGAAACAGTTTGGCCTATCGTTGACCTAACAAGCCCCTTTCTAAAATCTGGTCTTCTACTTCCTGATAAGTGCCTGGACCAATCGGGGCTGGGTGGAACCTAATAATCGCTCCCTCGTGCGGCACTTCTATTAATTCCATGCAACGTGTTTACTTGCGGCATATTTAAAGATTGTTGCTTTTTGTGGTCTATTTGGAAAACAAATGCTTAAATAATTTTCTGATATAAAATAGCATGCGAATTCCAGGAACAGAATATGTGCTGAGAACGTTTGGAGACATAAAGGGGCGGGGGGTAGAAGGCGAATATTCGCGGCAACTGGGAGATGGACTTGAAAGGTGCCCGCCTGGACCGAAAAAATTGCCAGAAAATTTTAGAAGTGGTGCTTCAAGATAGTTTTATAAATCCGCTTTTGTAAATGCTGTCATGAGCGGAATAGCAGCAGTAATTGTTAAGATGATGCCTGAAGGGCCTGACTCGGACTTGGAGAACATTAAGGAGTTGGCTAAGAGCAAGCTTGAGGAAGACGGAGCGCAGAATATTTCTTTTGAAATCAAGGAAGTTGCTTTTGGGCTGAAGGCCATCTTTGTTAAGTTTGCCTGGCCGGAGAAAAAGGACACTTCTTTGTTTGAGGATAAGCTGGCGGATGTTGAGGGCGTGAGTTCGGTGGATACTGAAGACTATAGAAGGGCGTTTGGATAGCTAATTGTCGTAATCGAGAAGTCTTGCTTTTTCCTGTGGGGTCAGCTTTTTGCTGATTTTTGGTATCTTAACAAGACCTTCCCGGATTGCCTGCGGGTTGTAGTCTAATAATTCGCATAGCTGCCCGAAAGGAAGATGGTATGAACCGTTTCTATCTGAAATCCAATTGAGTGCAGTGCGGTATCCTTCGCTTGCTCTCGGCCTGTTTTGTAAATTTCTTATGGCCTCTACGATAATCTTTTTCCCAAACCTTCTGCAACAATGGGCTATGTGGGCATCAAGGGTCATTCTTTCTTATTTTGAATAAGCTATATAAACATTGGTTTTCTTTTTGGAGGATGCTGTCCCAAGAAAACATTCAGCTGGCGAGGAAGCAGTTAAGTGAACAGGTTGAGAAGATGCCCGAAGGGCCGCAGAAAGAGGCAGCTCGGGCGCAATTGGCTGGAATGAGCGATGAGGCGATTTCTGCGATGGTGGAGCAGCAGCAGGGCGGGGCGCAGCAGGGTGCGGGGAAGGCGCAGGAGCAGAGAAGTGTTTTTAGGATGATTGCTGACGGAAGCATTCCAAGCAAGAAAGTTGACGAGAACAAGGAGGCAATTGCGGTTGTTTCGATAAGGCCTGTTTCGAAGGGGCATGTTATTGTTATCCCGAGGAAAATCGCAAGGGACTCGAATGAGCTGCCTTCGAGTGTTTTGGGTTTGGCTAAGAAGCTTGCGAAGAAGATGGTCTCGAGATTGCAGGCTGCGCGGACCGAGATTCAGACATCGAGTGCGTTTGATGAAACGATTGTCAATATAATTCCGGTTTATGATAAAAGAGTGGATGTTAACTCTCCTTCGTATGAGGCTGGAGATCAGGAGTTGGAGGAAGTTTATGATTTATTGAAAGTTGTGAAGAAGCCAAAGAAAGAAATAATCAGAACAAGAAAGAAAAAGGAAGAGAAAGTTGTGAAGTTAAAAAGAAGAGTGCCGTGATTAATTAACTTTGAAGTGGTAACATGCCGAAAGGTTTATATAATGTTGCAATGTTGCATAATTCGAAAATAATTCTTCATCAATCAACTGTTAGTTACCAACCGCCATTTTTTCTTCAGCATACCTTTT
>JAHIWJ010000159.1 GCA_018816205.1 Nanobdellota archaeon | reverse complement strand
TAACCGTTTGCAGTTGGAGTAGCGTGTTTTGCAAGCTCCGTAGCCACAACAATCGGTGTCTCTAACCTAAAAAAACCACCATTTGCTGATTTATCCCAAGGGATCGCTCCAGACCCCACTGTACAATCGTAAGTCGCCATAATATTACTCCTTTACTCCCTGTTTAATGGTTAGCTTTTACTTGCTACAAAATGACCAATACCCTTGCTGTTAATAACCTTATAACCATAGACCTGAAGACCACGAATCAAATCGCCGAAGTCGTTCTGATTTTTCAGTGTTTCATGCTCAACTATCTGTGAAGCAAAGGTTAGACAAGAAGGATGTCCAAAAATCATATTCCATTCTTCGGGAGTTGTTCCGTTTTTCGCGATGCTGTTGCTTCTATAAATCGTAAAACGATCTATTGCACCGATTCTACCGTTCCGTAAAATGGATGTTCCATCACCTGCAAGGCTGGCATCCTTTAGGTCAGACTTTTTAATCAAACCACAAAAACTCGGAGCCATAATGCCCCATCTTTCTGAATCAGGGACACTCTGCTCATCAAGTACGGTTCCCCAGTCAACGATGTAATCAAGTACGTTGGTCTTATCAACTGCTTCCGGGGTTCCGGTTATACCAAGATCAATGTCACCTGAATCTGCACCAGCCGCAATGCCTGTATTAGAGGCATGAACGTCTGAGTAAATGGCTGCAAGAATAGCCGTATCAATAGTAATAGCCATTTGCTGCCCGGCATCATCTGTCCACTTTTCAACATAAGGTAAATCAGACTGAACCTGCTCAACCTTGTTTACTGCAAAGGCATAATAATGACCCTGATCAATGTCAAGCTCTACGTCTGATGTGGTGGGTCGCTCATAGTTAAGTCCCTGCCCAATGACATAGGTACTGATAGTGATGTCAGGTATTACCCTGATGTGTACCTTGTCGCCATACTTCGTGATGCTCCCCTTGTAATCTGTGTTTGCTATAGCCCCAAATATCGTGGACTTGTAGAATTTTACAACCATCTTACCAGTCCAAACTTCTGGAATATAACTGCCACTCATACTTGTGTAGCCTGATGCTACTGCGTAATCTCCCATGTTACTCTCCTTTTCTTACGCTTCCCCCCGATCAGGTATTTTGTAGCCAGGCTGAGGAACATATCGGTGTTCCTCACTTACGGGCGTCCCACCTGGAAGTTTATTTAATAATCCTGCCCTCTTTTTGGGCGTTCCAAATATCTTGTTCAATTTGTTTACGTTCTTTCTCTCTTCCTTTATATTTACCCTTCTGGACATCATTATAGAAATTATTAATATCTTTTATTGCCCATTGTTTTCCTACGGCAGATGTTGTAGTCCTGCCGGTTCCCTTTGCCGGAGATATTCGAGGCTTTCTTGCTGTGGTTTCAGGAGGTGTTTCTTTAGTTCCTGAAAAATCTGTAAAGATTTCAGCCACAGTAACTGCGTCTAATTTTGACTGAGCCTCTTTCAAAAGCTGTCTCCGCGTTAAATGTGTATATGGAGCTTTATTATCCAACCATTCATTAAAAACAGGATCATTGTTAATTGCCTGCCAGTTGGGTATAGAATCAATCTTGCCCCAGAAAATATCCTCTGCTGTTTGAAATTGAGTATTTTGAACACTTGAAACACTTTGCTCGATCTTTCTAAGCCGTTCAGCCAAAAGATTATCAACCACCTTATTTAGAAGGCTCGGCTCAATAACCGATTCAAGGTCTTCCATTTCTTCTTTTGTCAGGACTGTGCTGATGTCCTTTGGTTTTTCAGTAGTTTTTACTTTTTCAACTTCAGACTGAAGGGTTGATATGATTTGGCTTAACTCAATATTATGACTGCGTAATTTCTGTACGTCAGACGTAAGCCTTGGTATCTCTGCATCATACTTCCCCTGAAGAACATCATATTTGTGTTTGAAGTCAGGCTCTTCTTCAAGTTGTTTGGCTTTAGCAGCGTCTTCTTCTTCCTGAGCCTTTTTTTCTTCTTCAACACGTTCTAATTCTGCCTGTTCTTCAGCAAGCCGTTCTTCTTCTTTTTTAATTTCATCATCTTCTTTGGGAGCTGCCTCCGTCTTCCCATGCTGTTCGTTCCATAACTTATCAGCATTGTCGCTTTGTTCTTGTACTTGTTTTGGTAATACGTTTTCTGTATTCATAATTTCTCCTTGGAGCGGTTGCCCGTCTTCCTTATTTGTGCCTTACGAGCGATTGCATCTGCGAATCGTTTTCGTTTTGGCAATTAAAAAAGCCCTGCGTCTAATGGGTAATTCCATCAGAAGAGGGCTTTTATGCGCTTTCTGTTTTAATCAGGCAGGCTTCCTTACGGAGAGATACCTGATTATTATGTATTTATGTTATATCAAATTGGTTCGCCTTTTAATACTTTCTTGAGTTGTCCTACAAGAAATCCTAATCCTTTAATTAACGCCTTTACCAACTGTTCTATTTCTATCTTAGGTTCGTTCAATCTGTGAACACTCCATTAATTGTTGTTGTAAAATGGCCAGCCAGGTTATCGCAAGCATAGCGTTTACCGCATTCATCCTGAACATTGAGTTTGTGCTTGAACACACTAAAATAACTATCAATGCTGTGAATGGGATTAAGGCTTGTTTAGTATATCTTCTAAACAAACTAATAAGATACCCAAAATAAACAACTGCAAAACCTATTCCCATTTCCATTAAAGCATTTAAAAACGTGTTGTGTAATCTTGTCCATACTCCTGACTCGGTATATGCTAAATGTATATTGTTTTTAACCAACTCTCTACTTATGGTTTCCCAATGCCCAAGCCCACATCCCCATTTCCAACTTGTTAAATACATTTCAAAAGATTTAGTCCACACTAACCATCTGTCAGTCATAATTGGGGTATGCACAAATGTTAAAAAACATGTTATTATTGGAAGAATTGGAGAAAGAATCCAATATTTACTTAAATTAATTGTATGATATGAAACATACTTCCAACTCTTTAAATACGGTATCTTAATAATGTATCTTGGTCGTAACAATAAAATATAAAAAACAACCCCGATAGATACTGCTAAAAAACCACCCAACGACCCTATCATTAACAACCCTGCTATTACCATTGGAAGGTATCGCTTATGGCCTACAACAAGAAATGCTGGAAAGCATAATGCAAACAGAGCCGACCCTTCATTGGGATTACAAGTCAAACCACTAACTTCGCCGACAAACAAAGATGGTATTTTAAAATACTGAATAAATGTCGCCATAAAATGTGCAAAGGCTATAACGCACATGACATCCGTTAATCTCTTCTTATCGGCATAAACATAAATAAAATAATACCATCCCAATCCATATAACACACACCTTAAAGCATGTTGCGATTCATATGTGATCGTTGGAACTGTTCTTGAAACAACTGCCAATAATAAAAATAATGCAACCCATCTATTGACCTTCCAAAGAACAGCAAAAAACACTACAAGCACTCCTATCTGAAACAAGCCTAAAAGAAATGCCCTACCCTGTCCGAGCTGTATTGGAAGTTTTACTATAGCGACTGCAAATAACATTACTGCTATCACAATCGCTATATTTTTGTTGTCTTTATTCATTTACTGTGTTGCCGCAAAAGTTCCTGTTACGCCTTTCAACTCAAGATTAGCAGTAGCATGAGTCGTGGCATTAAATAAATTTATTGTTACCCAACATCCTGCTGATAAAGCCGCCTCACCTGTGGCATCAATGGTTAGGGTTAACACTTCGTGTGACACATCAAGGGAACCGCTTGTGCAAGTTGCTCCTGTCTGTGCTATGGCTGCTGCATCAAACACAAGGTTAGTGCTGTTGACCCAGAGGCTCCAATCAATACCAGTAGTAGCTCCTGAAGCCGTATCAGAAGAAACAAGACAATAGAGGGTTAAACCACTAACATAAGTCGATGGAAGCCTGAAGGTTTGCTGAATAGCTACTACTTCACCGCTGTTATCCCATGTTATAGAAGGGATATTGTCATCATCTCCAATATCAGGGGCAGTTCCTTCATCAAGATCATCACCTCCATCTAATGCCCAACCAGCCATAGGGAAATAAATCTCCCGTGTTACGTCGGCTATATTTGATGCAGTAATCGTTCCGGTGCTGTTTAAATCAAACGGATTTGCCGTATTAAGGCCTTCTACAGTTCCTACTTTTAATTTTGTTACAGACAATTCTTCATATCGTGCAGCAAACGCATTAAATGGAATCGCCAGCGCAACGATAATCAGAATAGCACATAACGCTTTCCAATATCTCATGTTGTTTTCTCCTTTATTTTATTTTTTCAATTACTTTTTGTGCTTCATTCCTATCTGAATACCGCAATAAGTCGTCTATTGCCTGAAGCCCACCTTGATTCCATTTTAATTGATTGTCTTGCGCCTGCCTGTTTTCTTTTGACAATCTATTTTCTTCAAATTTCAGCCAGTCAACAATGGTCTTGAAATCTGAGTTGTTAGAAAGTCTAAAGAAAGACTCGGTTAAAGCGAGCAAATCATTCTTATTTGTGTACTGTCTTAGCATACTTTCACGTTAGTTCTTATCGTCCAAGCAGGATATTTTTCAGTGCTTATGGTTGATGGTCTTTTCATAACAGGTTCAGTTATAAAAGCCATTAACTCACCATTCTTATAGATAAATATAGTCTTTCTCCATTCTCCCAATAATACCTGCTTGCTCCATTCTACCTTGACTTTATTAGCTGTCATTAGTTTATTTAAAGCTATTTCTCTTAGTGCGGCATCCATATTTTTAGGTGGTGCAAATACGTTGCATTTTTCCATAGCTTTATTAAAACATACCTTCATAAACAACTCGGCTTCCTGTGCTGTTTTAAACCTGTAAGCCCTCGACTTGCTTAACTCCTGTTCAAACATCGGCTCTAATAGTGATTCTTTCATAATCTCACATTGGTCTTAACTTTATAATGAGTGCTGATAGATAATGGGCTCGGTTTTTGATAATCCGGTGCCCCGATAAAATATGTAAGTTCACCATTCTTAAATATGTAAGTACCGTTTCTCCAGCTTTCTTCATCCCGATATTTTGTTCTGTTCTCAACCTCAATATTCTTAAACTCTGTCTTGGGTCGTTCGGACTGTAAAATAAAATGCAACACATGGGGCGGTAAGCTAATCCCAAGTTTCTTAAACGCTTTTGTAACATTCTCAAAATAACAAAGAATCGCTTCGGTAAACACCATCTTTGGAGCCATACCTTGAAAGTTATACACTATTGGATTCTTGACTATATCATCAAGCATATCCTTATCGAGCTTAGGAAGGTCTGCTATTAATAGATCGTCTCTGAAATCTTTGTCTTCCATTTCTTATTGTCTCCATCTATCTAAAAACTTCGGCGGAACACCCCATTTTAAATCTTTTTTT
>JAHIWJ010000158.1 GCA_018816205.1 Nanobdellota archaeon | reverse complement strand
ATAGATATCGCACTCAGCGACCAATCCACCCTCCCGAATGAAGAAATGAGTTACAGCACAATTCTCTACGACCAGTCAGGCAAGCACGCCGAAGGAGACATCTCAGTTAAGATTTACAAACCCGAAGGGGCATTATTTGACCAAAGAATAGTCCGTTCAGACGAATCAACAACAGTTCCTCTAATCCCTTCATCCCCCCCGGGATATTGGAAGATAGAGGCAAAATACGAAGACCTCTCAGCAACAAAACAATTCCTGATTGAAGAATTCAAAGATCTTTCTTTCACCTTAACTGAAAACAACTTAATAGTGGAAAACACAGGAAACATTCCATTTACCGGTCCAATCGAGGTCACAATAGGCGACGTTTCAGAAGTAAAAGAGTTATCAAACCTTCCTATCGGCGAATCTTTGAAATACACACTAAAGGCCCCAAAGGGAGAATACACAATCCAAGTTGGCGAGGGCTCGGAGAAGCAGACAGTCGGCTCAACCTTCCTAACAGGAAGAGCAATCACTGTCCAAGCAGCCGGCGACGGTAGTGTTGTAACCACAAGCCTTTGGGTTCTGGGCAGCCTCATAATACTTTTAATCATAGCTCTAGCCGCAGTTTATCTCTACAGAAGATTGATGCACAATCCAAACAAAGCCGTTCCTGGCACAGTACCCCCAAAGAAAGTTGACGCTGTGATGGCTTCAGCAGCCGCCCAGAAAGCAAAAGACCAAAACCAGCACCTAATTGACAAAGGAGAAAAACAAGAATCGTCAATCGTATCACTTCACATAAAGAATCTGGATTCTCTAGAGGGCAAGGACAGCTCAGCTAGTATCCTTGACACAGCGCTTTGGAAGGCAAAAGAGGCCGGCGCAAAAATTTATGCAGACGGCGAATACAGGATAATGATTTTCGCACCGATACTCACCAGAGAAAAGGAAAACGAAATGAGGGCCATACATACAGCAAGGTCAATTGAAAGAGTATTTGACGCATACAACAAACGAACACCTCACAAAGTGCAGTTCGGCTTAGGAATAAACACAGGCACCCTGATTGTTGAAGCTTCACAGGAAAAATTCAGATTTATGTCTCTCAACAACGTAATCTCTGCTACAAAGAGAATCTCTCAGGCAGCCAACGCAGAAACGCTCATGTCAGAGGCCCTAAGGAACAAAATCGTCGGCAAGGTTAAGACAACAAAACTTCAAGACAAAAACCTCTGGAAAATCGATAGGGTGATAGACAGGTCCGCATACTCAGACCATATCAATACTTTAAAAAAACACGATAAACCCAACAAACCGCGCTAATTCTTAAACCTCAAACAGCTCAGAGTCGTCGATGTAGTAGCCATTATGCCCCGTCTCGCAATTAAACATTCTAGAAATTACTTTTCCCTGCTCTCCAAAACCTCTCTCTTTGCATTTTTTAATCAAGTGTGCCTTCAAGCACCTAGAACAACAGCAATGCAGTGGTTTTCTTCCGTCAATTCTGTAAGCAATAATTACCAGCGAGTTGCGTTCCACGAACTTTCGCATTTCCTCAAGAATCTCGCGAGGCATTTCACCAATAGCCTGAAAGTCCCCCTCATCTAACTCCGAAACCACATGCTCCATCCACAAGCTTTCCGCCTCTACAAAAACCGTATCTTCAATCGCCTGCGAAATTGTTTTGAAAACCATTGTGAGATGTGCAAGCAGATTGTAACAAGTCACAACAGTTACTTGAGACAACCTGATGTAGAAATAATATTAAAACACAACCTATTGAAACTGTGACTGACCATTTTCATAACCCCTATACCAAATCAAGGTATTCAAAATTTATATATCTTTTGTTTTGCTTTTGGAGACAAATTTATTTCCGTTGATAAAGAACCGATGTGGCAGCTCTTTTCCCAAAGAAATTCCAATTCTTTCGCAGCTAACAATCCTCCCAGGAACCGCCCTCAATTCCAGCCTCAAAGAGCCTTCCATCAGATTTTTCCCATTGTTCTTCATCTTAATATCCATCGCCTCAACCAACTTTCCTGGACCGTTGCACAACTGCAGAACATCTTCCCTTCTTCGCCTTTTTTTCATCAACCCAATTCCTTTCAAGGGCTCCAAAGCGCGAATCAAAACCGCTTCCCCAACCCCCTCAGGCGCAGTTACAACATTAAAGCAATAATGGTTCCCATAAACAAAATAAACATACGCCGTACCAGGAAGCCCAAACATTGCGGCATTTCTTGCAGTTTTACCTCGAAAAGAATGTGAAGCCGGATCATCCGCCAAATATGCTTCAGTCTCAACAATCTTCCCAACACACTCTCCGTTTATCAAACAGCACCCAAGCAAGTTGCGTGCAACTTCAAGCGTAGGTCTTTCAAAAAATTTTTTATTCAGCATTTATCTTCCCCACCAGCCTTTCAACCAACTCAACCTGAGCAGGATTAATCAGCACCTTTACTTTTTCAATAGAGAAAAATCCAGCCTTATCGATTTCAGGTATCCTTATTTCCTGGCCATTCCACTCAACATCCACCCAAGAAGAGCACATTAACAAACCAGTCCAGTCGCCTTCAAACGCCCACGCTCTAACAACCTTCCCCGACTTTTGAGTTACCTCGCCAAGATCAATAAATTCTTCCTCATCCTCTGGAGCATCAATACCTGTCTCTTCCTTTAGTTCTCTTTTCGCGACCTCCAGCAAATCTTCTTCACCCTCCTCGATCTCCCCCTTAGGAATGCTCCACGCACCAATCTCCCTATCTTTCCAAAACAGCCCGCCCGGATGCACTATAAAGAACTTAAGATTTCCCTCTTTAGAAAATTTATAAATCAACAATCCAGCCGATCTCCTTTGAAAGCGAACCATTTTTCCAAGATTACTGAAAAGAAATAAACTCCTCTTCATCAACCTGAGCTAGTTTAAGAATGCTTTTCAATGTCCCTATCTTCAATTCTGCGTGCATCGGCACAACAGTTCCCACCTTGCCTGACTCGCTATCTTTCTTAAGGATAACATGGCTTCCCGATTGCCTAACAGAATAAAAACCAAATTTATTACAGAGAATCTTAATGCATTCTTTGCCCGAGATTTTCTTGAGCTTTGACATCATCCTTCACGATAGTTATTTCAAAAGTAGTTATCAACGGTCTTGCCTTTTCCTCAAATGAAAACTCCTCAAGATACAACTCAGTCGCTTCTTTAAGATTTTCAATAGCTTCCTCAACACTCTCGCCCTGACTTACAGTCCCAACTTCAGAACACGTCGCCACATACATATCTTCGTCTTTGGTAATTATCGCCGTAAACGTTTTCATACATTTTGGGAGTTTATAGTCTATTTAAAATCTTCCCCTGCAGTGTTGCATAAATAATTAATCTTTAAGAATTATCATCAATGCCTTTTT
>JAHIWJ010000157.1 GCA_018816205.1 Nanobdellota archaeon | reverse complement strand
GCTGCGTGCAATGAGCTACAACCAGCTCATTGCTTATGTTCATTCAAATTAGAAAAACATTACTGACTCGCCTTTGCGTCGTTGAAATTCAATCCGAGGGTTAAAACCGCACAGGGTTTCTTTCAACTGGCTCGTCCTAAAATTATAATTCCAACCACGCCCGCCAGACCGCTAGGATGTAGGTGTTTTTTGTTTTGGAGGGATTAGGTTTTGTTTGGTGCAAAATATTCTCTATTGTTTTGTGAGGTTTTTGGGGTTTATTGATTTAACGTAGGTAGGGGGGAGGAGGGTTTAAGTAGGGTTCGAGTTGTTACTGAGTTATGACAAATAATGTGGGAAGTCAGAGAGAAGTTGTAGGGGGTAGTAGAATCAAGGCTATTCGCAAAGCCGAGGAAGATCTTTTGCAAGTTATTGGACCTACAATACAGCAATTTGAAGAAGCTTTGCCTAGACTCAGGACGTTGAAGTCACGAGATGAAGTATCTCACCTTCTTGTTGAAATCTATAAACCTTTCAATGATGCTATGCATGTTCTTGCTCAAACTGCTGGCAGAGATAGTTGGTTTGACATTCAACCAAGTATGCTCGGTCAGCT
This sequence comes from Nanobdellota archaeon, assembly GCA_018816205.1. Taxonomy (GTDB): domain Archaea; phylum Nanobdellota; class Nanobdellia; order Pacearchaeales; family GW2011-AR1; genus UBA73. Next base: position 3,424 of record JAHIWJ010000157.1, on the reverse strand, counting down.
TCATGATGCGCGACGTGAATTGACAAGCCCACTATATGGTGCTGATGGAATTAAGCATAACCCTGATGTGCTTCCTAACGTGAATGAATCACTAGGAGTTAAATTCAGTGTTCCTCCTAAAACGCTTTTCACAGACTCTATTAATGAGGTGTTGGGCGAGAATTATCAGTGGATGTTATTCCTCCCTGATTGTAAGTCTCAGCATCAAAGAACTGAGAAGGGATTTTGGACCTGGGGGGTGGGTTCTACCGCTGATAAGATGTGTCGACTTGTTAATTATTCTTATTGTGTAGGAAAAGAAGAGGTCGATATTTTATTTGATAGAGCGATGGATTATAGGGATGATAGGCAAATGTTTGGAAGTTTAGTGGATGCTGTTAGACTTGTTCGTAGGTTTGAGGATAGGGGCTTGCCTTACAACCCTCTTTATGTACATTTTCGTGATCAGAGGATTTCCAAGGAAGAATTTCTTTTTTCTGTTAAGGGGACTTATCAAAAAATGGCAGAAGAGTTTGAGTCTATGACCAATGTAATTAATTGGCTTAAGAATCAAAACGAGGGGGAAGATGAGTGAAAAGAAAAATAAGCATGCATTTGCAGTTTTACACGATGATGAGCAAAGCGCAAAAATAGCCTCGGCTTTCAGGGGTGACTTTCAAATTCCAGATTGTATCTCGCCTTGGGTGGCTGTGAATACCGTTTTGGATACTCAACAAAAGTATACTATTGGTTTAGATGGAAGATTAAATTTATCTTTCGGGGAAATTCAGGCCCAATTTCCCAGAATTCTTCTAACTGATCAATTAACAAATTCTCGCGCTTACACAGTTCTTCATGACATTCAAGATGACCTGTCTCTTCTTGGAGTTGGAAGAGCATCATATCTTTTTGCAGGTCTTGGGACGTCCGAGAAAGATATGTTATTGGTCAAACAAGGGAGGATCCTGAACCGTTTGGGATTCATATTTGGTATGGAAAGAATAGGGGATTTCGCCCCTTTGGAAGGAGTGATTTTAAAAAACTATTTTTGTCTGGGGACGTAGCCAAGGGGTTCATTTTGTTTCATGAAACCGGGAAGGTTGCTTCTTTGGGCTGGGGGGGAAGATGAGGCCTGATACGAAGGAAAAATTAAGGGAGGGGCATTAATCCTGACGAAGTTGCCCAGGTAGCACGATACGTAATAGCTTCTGTTGCGGCAGATTCTAAAGAGTTTGTTTTTGGAGAGGGTCGGCCTGTTACACCTGATGAAATCGCTAAAGGCACTGGTTTGTCTGAGAAGGCGATTGACAAATCTTTGAGTCATTTAATTGATGAAGGTCTTTTAGTAGGGGAATTGGGAGGCGTTAGGTCTCATGAAGATATTTTTCATAGGATGGGGCTTGCACTTTATGCTGACGAACTCTTGTTATCTGATGGAGTAAGAAAGGTTGATAGTTTTCAGTGTTCAATTTGTGAAGGCGTGTATGGTTCTCCTGGGGAAGCTGGCAGGTGTTATAACCAAGGGGTTGATTTAATTCACTTGCCTGCCGGGTTGGTTTTGGCAACAAATCCAAAAATGGAATGGGAAAAAGAAAGCCCAATAGCTTATCTTCATTTAGCACACAATGGTGCACATCGGATACATAATACTCATTTTGTGTGGAATTATATTTGGATAAATGCCAGAGACGATAATCGCCTTATCATGGAGTCTCCTTTCGGGAATTATCGAAGTTTTAAATCTGAGCATGACGAATTTCCAGATTTTTCTAGGAGCTTAAGGAGAATGTTGCATTTAGAAAACGGACCCAACTGGGTTAGGCCATTAACTGAAGGAGAGTTTAACGATTTTTGTAAACAAGGTGATTGGATACGTTTTGGAGGTTGTGGTGGGGGGATCTCTAGGGAGGAGTTAGAGAAAGGAGGAAAATTTATATATCGATGTAAGGAATTGGATAGAGTTTTACAGGAAGAGGGATTAGTTACTTGAAATCGTTAAGGGTTTTTATTTTATTCTCTTCCTTAATATCTGCTTTTACGCCTTCGAGGACTTTGTACATCCTTTTTTCCCTCGCTGTTGAGGCGTAATGATTTATGACATCGCGTGTGTCTTTTGTTATCAGAATAATCAGTTTTCCGGGCTTGAGGCGCGCAGTTCTCCCAGTGCGTTGTATCTTCCTGATAGCCGAAGGTATGGGTTCATAAAAAATTACTGTTGAAACCTCGCTGATGTCCAAACCTTCCTCTCCAATTGAGGTCGCAACCAAAGTATTGATTTCACCTGAATTAAGCTTTTCAATTATTTCTTTTTGTTCTTTTTGCGTCAGCCCTGTATTATTTTTTTTTGCCTGCCCAAAGAAAGATTGTGCTTTGATGCCTGGAATGAGGTTTAATCTTTTTGTTAGGGTGACACCGGTATCGCGGAATTGGGTGAAGATGATTACTTTTGAATTTTCTTTTTCCTTGAACTGGTTTTCTACAATGACTGCAGTTTCTTCTATTTTGGGATGCTCGATTTTTTTTGACAGGAGGGACTGCAGGAGGATTCTTGCTGCATTGAATTCTTGGGATTTGACTAGGTTTTGGACAGCTTTTGATTTTTTTTGATTTGCCTGCTCGATTAAGGAATTGAAATATTCGTTGACGCCGGAAAGAGTTTGGGTTTCGAGGAGTTCAAGGGCGTGGGAGATTTTTATTGCGGTCGCAGTCAGGGACATGCCCATCATTGCGTTGAAGTCTCTTGCATTTGTGTATCTTGCTGCAAGTTGACCTTGGAGTTTCAATAATGCGATTTTATTTGCTGGTCCGAAGAGCAAGTTTCTTTTTCTAAGTTCTTCTACTTTTGATTCATAAATTTTCTTTAGCAAAAGTTTTATCTCCAGAAATTCCGGTGGAAAAGGGACCGCAACCTTTTCGAACTCTAGCTCTTGGAGGTAAGGTTTCACGTCGGAAGAATCCCGGGAACGAATTTCAATTTCGTCCACAGCAAGATGCTTGCAGATTTCTTTTACGTTTTCTGTATCGCTTCCGGGGGAGGCGGTGAGACCGAGAATTCTCCTTAATTCATCGGGCGTTTGGCGTTTGTAGAAATCAACAACTTTTGTGTAATCATAATTTTTTAAACACCTGTGTGCCTCATCAATTATTAAAAGAGAAACGTCTTGAAGAGTGTAAAGCCCGGATTTTAAATCGTTGGCAATGCATTGGGGGGTTGAGAAAATTATGTCTGCGGTTTGGAATGTTTTTTGGCGGCGTTTTGCAGGGACTTCGCCGGTGAATAGCTGAAGGTCGGCAAATAATTCTGGCAGGTTTTTCTGGTAGGACTTAAAATGCTGTTCGACAAGAGGCCTAGTGGGTGCGAGCATTAGGACTTTTTTGCCTGGAAATTTCTTTTGTCTTTCTACGGAAAGCATTAAAGCGATGAGGGTTTTGCCTAGGCCTGTGG
>JAHIWJ010000156.1 GCA_018816205.1 Nanobdellota archaeon | reverse complement strand
TTTCACAATTCTAATTGGCGGAACAGCTTTAATATAAGCTTTCTTTTTTTTACTGGACTTTCGGGTGTAGGGCCTGACGCTCCTCCTGCTGTAAGCCGACGCTTTTCGTAATGCTGCCATTTACCTAACCTCCACCTCGGTCGTGACCGCCTGTCCTGGAAGGCCTTTCTCAAAAATAGCCCTCACAAGCCCCTTATTTCCATGAGCACCACTAATCTTGCCTTTAATTTCTTTCCCAGCCGACGACTTCCATATTACTTCTTTCCCAGCCATTTTCTTAGCTTCATCTCTTGTTGTTAAACCTAAATCAAGAAGATAATGCCTTTCATGAATCGTCTTCCTTCCCCTTCGAAACTGAACAACTATTCCTTTCATTTGTTTTTTTCCTGAAAACGAATGAATGAGAATCTTCGATTCGCTTTCATCCTGTTAGATTAATAAAAGGGGTTTTTAAGGGTTTTGCCTAGAGGTTTCTGAAAATTTTGTCCATAAAAGCTGTCTTTGCGACCAACTCGCATAAGTTTGTTGATAAGCCGGAGTAAGCTCATAGTTTACAGATTTTACAAGCCAAGAGGCAAAGGGGTTTAGAATGAAAATGAAACCAGGCATGATTTAGCCTATTCGCGATGTAATACTTCTTCTCCCCTGCAATCAAAGCCCGGGGCAGAGGATTCAATAATTATTGTACCCTCTTGTTCAACTCTGGTGCTGGTGCTCACTTTAACGAAATAGTTATTATTGGTGATAGAGGTCGATTCACCATACCAACGTCGAGATTCCGGATCGTAACGCATTGTGGTTTCGGTAAAACCCATAAGGACGTCACTGCTTCCCTCACGACCCTCTTGATAGGACAACAAATGATAAAGGTCATCATTTGGACACCACCCCATAATTGCATGACTTGCGCTTGAAAAGCCGCTTCCACTCGCGCTTACTTTACTTGAGATTAACCATCCGCCGCATACTTTTTCCGTTTCTAGTCGTTCTTCTCCAGAGCTCATTTTTCTTCCGGATTTTGATAGAGTGGTTGTTTCCCCATTCCATCTTCCCACAAGTTGTTCTAGTCTCCTCACTTCTTCAGGCATCTCACTTGAAGTGTCGAGGCCGAGATATGTGATGAATACCTCTGGGTTGTTTATTGCTTTGTAAACTCTTGTTCCAGTTTCGCGATAGCCATAGGGTTCGCCTTCAAATTGGGCCATTGCAGTTGGAGAGTTTTGAAATTGTCTCGCAAGTGAACTTATCGTCCGACCAAATTGCATCACTTGCCTGGCTTGTCTTATCTGATCAGCCGATGCTGCAACTGAAAGACCGTATCCGCCCAGACCGGAAGTAATCAAACCTAAGACGCTCAGAGTTGTTGCTGGATCAAATCCTACATGAGTTCCAACTATTCTATGATGTTCGTCATAATCATTCTGGAGAGAAACGCATCCGGTATTTAACAGGTAAGGTTAAAGCGGCTAAACCTACTACTGAAGTAGCTGCTATTCTTTTCAATACGCCTGGTAGTGTTCGCATAAAACTCTGAAGAACTTTGTTTTATAAAGTTTTCTAAGGGGTTGAGTTTGTGGTTTAAACACTGGTGTTAAGAAGTATGGCCTTTTTGAAAATTTTTCATTCCACCCCCCATTAACGCCATTCACATCGAGTATAAATATTTCTTTCAATAATGGTTATGGGGTTACTTCACAATTGAATTTGTTGACAAAAACTTGACAAAATTAGCTTAGGGCTTTTCTTAAAACGAAATAGTGCACTCGCCAAATTCTTTTTTCAACGCAGCAACAACTTCCGAAGGTAGACTAAACTGAACCCTCTCCTTAGTTTCTTTCAAAGCCTTCTCAAACATCTTTCTGTCACTAGAAACAAACTTGCCTTTCTCGTACTTCTTGACCTCTCCATTCTGCATCACAAGGAACATGCCTTCATCAGTCCCAACCAGCTCAGCCCACCCCTTGTCAAAATTAACTTTAGCAATTCCTTTCTCCATCGAAACAAGTTCTTTCCTCTGAGAAAACTCGGTCAATGCTTCAACAAGCGCAGAATAATCTCTAGAATATCTCTGCATGTCTCCCTGCGTAAACTCTTTTGTTTTTACTTTGGCCTTTAATTTCGCAATATCCTTAGCAATTCCCAACATCCTTTCAGCCACCTTTCCCTTCTTAACCATCTCATTTTCCAAGTCAGAAATCAACGCCTCCTGACCCTTGTCTCCGAAAATCTTCTTCATTAGGTTGAATACTTCGCCGGTTATCCTTTCTGCTTCATGCTCCCACATTCTTCTCTCTAAGCTATTTCTAAGTTCTCTCATCTTTTTCACATAATCCATGCTCTCTTCCAATAAATTATCAATTTCCTTTCCAGGCACATCTTTCAAAGTTCCATGCTCATAATCCTTGTACAATTTCACAACTTTCTCAAGAGTCTTCAACTCTTTTGCAGTCATCAACTTCTCCTTGTCAACCAGTATCTTCTTAACCTCCTGCACAATCACCTTTGGCACGGGCGGTGCATGCCCAGCAAGCATCATCATCGCTTGAGTCGGTGTAACAACTCCAAAATAAATATCCACCATGTTGTCCAGTTGCCTGCGTTTAATAATATCAACAGTCCTATCTCCTTCTTTCATGTAAAGATCAATAGCTTCTGGCGAGGGCTTGATTTTGCCCATTTGCAAAAGTCTCTTCCACGGAATAAATGTTCCCCTGTCATAAAGCGGCACTCCATCCCTGATAAAAGTAAACGCAACCGGTTCAGCGTCTTTAACGCGCTGCCAAAAATCAGTCAAAAGCCAGACCTGTACGTTCAAAATATTCTTGACTCCTGCCAGAGCCGTCGCTTCCTTCACATATTCGTAAACAATCTTTCCACGAAGCTTCTCCACCAGTTCTACCTTTGACATCCGTTTGACATCAGTATCATCAATAATTACCGTGACGTCAACATCAGAGGTTTCATCAGCTGTACCCCGAACAAGCGAACCAAAAATGCCGTACGTCGCCACATAACGAATTCGACCAACATTTAGCCAACTCAACACCAAACTCTTATGAATCGAGGCAACTCTCAACGCCCCAAGAAAACCCTTGTCATACAACGGAAAGCTGGCCCCAATGGCGTCGATAAATTCAAACTTGCTATCAAGCCCATAATTCCAGATGTCAACTTCAGCCGTCTTAATATGCACCCAAATTTTTTCTCCAGAGGTCTTAGCTATGTCAATAACATCTTTCTTAATTGCAGTCAGATTTTTATACTGATCTTCAGGCATAATCATGATAATATGCATCGGTTTCTTGTCCACTTCTTCCTTTGGCAGCCCCTCATCCTCTTCAAACATTGCAAAAGCGTTGATCGGCAAAATTCCCAATGAAATCATAAACGGAAACTTCTTCAACATCTTCTTCTTGAAGTCTTCAAGTTTTTTCCCTAGCTTTTGATAATCGACTTGTTCAGGCATCCCTCCCTGTAGAGGCAATCCCGGCGTTACAGAAGGCCTATACTTGCTCGAAGCAGAAAGGTTGTCAGTCAGGTTTTCAGGTTTCTTGTCCATCACCAAAAAAAACTCTAAAGGTATATAAAAGTATGGTTAAAGGGGCGTTGTCCCAAGTTCCAAAAATAAAACAAAAACCAAAAAATAGTTATTCTGAAGAAGATTAGATTGGATATGCATCAACAAATTATCCAATCTAACTTCAATAATCAATTAGAAGAAGAAATAAATA
>JAHIWJ010000155.1 GCA_018816205.1 Nanobdellota archaeon | reverse complement strand
CTGGCCTTATTAATACCATTTTGTCTCCAGTTTCTGGTTTTGCGACTATGCGGCATTTCTTTGTGCCTTGCTTTCCAACATCGGAGATTTCTATTTCTTCCACTGTGAAAATCTTTCCTGCTAGTTTTAGCTTGTCTCCTTTTTTTATTTCCTTTGCTAGCTTTTTCATGTATTAAGTTGAAGGATTACACTTATAAAGTTTATCGAGCTCGAAAATTTATGAAATCTGCGCTAGTTTTGTGCTCTGGAGGATTGGACAGTGTAAGCGCTGCTTTTTTTGTTAAAAAGAAACTGAATTATGAAAAAATAACTGTTTTGTTTTTTAATTATGGGCAGAGGAATTATGCAATGGAAAGAAAGTGTTCTGAACAGTGCGCTAAAGAACTCGACGCTGAATTCTTTGAGTTGGATCTGAAGCAGTTGGGTGCGATTTCCACTTCATTGTTGAATTCTGGTGAGGATTATAAGCATCTGAAAAAAGAAGATCTGAAGAATACGCGGGAGGAAAGCGATAAGTGGTATGTTCCGTCTCGTAATTTGATTTTTCTGTCCTACGCAATTTCTTTTGCAGAGTCTTTAATGATTAAGTCTAGTGAAATTTATGATATCTTTGTCGGGTTTAAGAACGAGGGAACAGAACCATTTTTGGACGCGACTGCTACATTTGTTGAAGCGATGAATCGTGTCTCTGAAGTTTCTAGTAAAGGAAAGTTCAAGATAATTGCGCCTTTGATTGAAAAAGATAAAGAAGATATTGTTAATCTGGCTCGGGGGCTGGGCGTGGATTTTGCAAAGACGTTTAGCTGCTATGTGGGGATGGAGAAACATTGCGGAACGTGTTTAGCTTGTAGGTTGAGACAACAGGGATTTTATTGGGCCGGTGTTGAAGATCCAACAGAGTATTTATCCAGCGATTAGCTTTTCAATTTTTTGAATTATCTTATCCCAAGAGAATTGCTCTACGCTTTTTCTTGCCTGCTTTCTTACATCCTTAAAATCTTGTTTTAAAGCTAAAGAAATTTTTTCAGCCAGTTGCTTTTCATCACCGATTTTGAATAAGAATCCATTTTTTCCGTCGGAGATTAGTTCTTTAGCACCGAGGTTATCGCTGGCTATGACAATTTTCTCTCGAGCCATTGCTTCAATGAGAGATTGGGGCATAGATTCTCTGATTGAAGGTAGAACGAAAATCTTTGCCGAGTCTATTTTTTTTATTTTTTCTTTTGTCTCATAAACCGGAGGTGAAAACTTAATGTTTGAGTTTGGATTGAGGGACTTTAACTTTTTTAGATAGTCTTTTTCTGCAGGGCCTGCGATTTCTAATTTTACGTCTTTTAGCAGATTGATGGCCTGGATGAGTGTTTCTAAATCTTTAATCGGTGCAACCCTCCCAAGAAAGAGAACTTTCTTTTCTTCTTTTGATTTTTTTTGTGTGAAGAATTCTTTTGGGATTCCGTTTGGAATGTATGCTATTTTCTCCCTTGGAACGTGCATCTGTTCTAGAATTTTATTTTCCCATTTTGTTATTGTTAAAATTTTGTCAAATTTTTTGAGCTTTCTTGGGCCGATTATTTTGTCGTAGACGTTGACAGCAAGTTTTGAAGGCAACAATCTGTTTGAATCTGAGAGAAATGGGGCATGGGTGACTAGGAAGACCTTACATCCAATACGATTCTTTATTTTGAGTGCAGTCGTAGTATGTGGGTGCCTGTAAGAATGGGCGATTATCAAGTCTGGGTGAAAATTTAGAGCTTCCTTTTCAAAATCCCAAATCATAAAACTTTCACCGCCGAGTTTTCTTGCAGGAAATCTGATGATATCAATTTTTCCCAGTTTTTCTTTTTGGGGAGCTATCTCTTTTGAACCCTTAGTAAAATTTGATGAAAAGACCTTTACGGTGTGACCTTTTTTAGCGAGAAGCTCCGCTTCCTGCTTAGCGCGCATCCAGACGCCGCATGCTCCTGCTGAGAAATTAGTTAGTTCAAGGATTTTCATTTTCAAGAGACATGATGTAATTTAGTTTCTTTATGAACTTTGTGTGGGGGAATGTTCTGTCAATTCTGCTTTTTGGAAGTTCTATAAAGTCCCATGAGTGAGCGTAAAAGATTGGTTCTTTATAGAATAATTTCAAAAGCCAGACATAAAATCTTAACAGCGAGCGGGGCAAGACTCTGATTGTGAGTGAGACGAAGGGCATGAATAAAGCAGAGGCTGGCTTTTCTTTTAGTTGAGGTCTAATTTGGTAAGCATTTAGTGGGGAGAATGAAGTCCTTGCCCAATGAGTGAATCGTTTGGGGAAGAACAATAGTTGTAGGAAATTTAAGGGCGTGTAACTGGAGTCATATTCAAAATGG
>JAHIWJ010000154.1 GCA_018816205.1 Nanobdellota archaeon | reverse complement strand
CGACGAGTGGAGAGTCTGCAGGAGCAACTAATGTTGCTGGTATGAACTTGACTCAGCTTGAGGACGCGTTCAACATTGCTGATGACGACGGTGACGGTGTTGATATAACTTTCACTGACGCAAACAGTCATGCAGAGTTTTTCACTGCTAATCTGAACTTTACCGTCGGCGAATGTCTAAGCACAGATGTCTTTGACAGCTCTGGAGAAGGCACTGACGGGACTTTTGAGGAAGTTCTGTTGTACGAGCCTACAACTGCGAGCGTTGTTTTCACAGCTTTGCTTGAAAGTGATGCAAGTGGTTTTGACAGCAATCCGCACGACTTTGAAATGCTTGTACTGGAAGACGGCCACAGCGGAGACGGAGGTAGCACGACGTACTACTTTTTTGCCGAGATAGAGTAAAATTTGTTTTTTATTTTTATTTTTTTATTTTACATAAATCTTTAAAAATGAGCGAGATTAGAAGAGTCTATGGATGGGTTGGTTTCCGAGAGGAACTGATTTTTATAATTAAGTATGGATGATGGGCTGTCTGTTCAGGATTTTTGTAAGTTAATTGGTAGGGAGACTTATGAGATTGGCGAGCTTGCTAATAGGTTCAGCAGCAAGAATCTTAGAGGGTTTGAAAAGGTGTTAGAAATTCTTGAGGACGTGCAAAACCCCTATGTATCGGGACGAATTATTCGAGGGGAGTATTGCGTTACTGGTGAGCAGAATGAAGCAGGCATTTACGTTTGGGACGGGCGGGGCATTAAAGGTCTTAGCTCTGAGCGGTTGGTTCATCGAATTGCCGCCGAGGGGTTTAAGATAGTTGGTACTGCACACGGTAGGTGGCCTGAAAACACCCATTGGGTTTGCGAGGATCATGTAATCTTTAAGTCAGGGATCATTTACGATGTTGCTTTCATTAGAGTGACTCAACGATTGGGAAATATAGCTTTTTAGTAACTCTTTAGAGAACAATTAAACTTATAACTCAGTCTTTGTTTTTATTTGAATGGAGATAAAAGGCATTAAAATAGAATATCTTGGGCATTCGGGGTTTCACTTTAGCAATGGGAAGTCTATTGTTGTAGATCCTTATAACTTGTCGAACCAGGGTCCTAAAGCGGACCTTGTTTTGATTACCCATAGTCATTTTGATCATTGTTCAATCAAAGATATTGAATTGGTTAAGAAGGAAGGTACTGTTGTTGTGATACCTGCTGATGCGCAGTCTAAAATTACAAGGATTAGCGGAGTTGATATGCAGATTATTGAACCGGGCGATGAGTTGACTTTTGGGAACGTTAAGGTGACTGCTGTTCCAGCATACAATGTTAACAAGGATTTTCATCCTAAACGCGAGGGTTGGATGGGTTTTATTATAAAACTCGGGGGAGTGATTATTTATCATGCAGGGGACAGTGATAAAATTCCTGAGATGCGCAATTTGACAGGATATGGGAAACATGGAAATGAATTTGTCGCTTTGCTTCCGGTTTCTGGGAAGTATGTGATGGATGCAGAGGAGGCAGCTGAGGTTGCTTCTATCATTTCGCCAGACCTGGTGATTCCTATGCATTACGGGGCAGGGGTTGCAGGCACTCGGGAGGATGCAGAAAAATTTGTTAAGTTGTGCAAGGAAAAAGGTTTAAAGGCAGAGATTTTGGATAAGATATGAATGTGAAAAATAATTCTTTTGAGGAAATTTGGAATCGAATTAAGACAAGCAGAGATGTTTTGATTAGTTTGCATTATGGCCCGGATGGTGATTCTCTTGGGTGCTGTACAGCGATGAAGTATGTTCTCAAGAGAGATTTTAAGTGTAATGTGAAGCTTGTTGGTAAGGACAATCTCGATGAGATTTTAAGAGCGGTTAGGTTTTCTAAAGAAGTTGTTTTGGGCGAAGGCATCGAAGATCAAGAGCTTGAAAAGTTTGATTTAATGTTGGCAATGGATTCTGGTTCGTTGAAACAGTTTGCTGGGAGAGAGAAAGATTTTGTTGCTCCGAAAAATCTTTTGATTATCAACATAGACCATCACGAGACTAATGAACATTTTGGGGGGATGAATTATGTAGACGCTAAAAGGCCAAGTGCTTGTTCGGTTTTGCTTGATCTGTTTCGGGACCGGGGAGTTAATTTTGATAAAGAACTCGCTACTCGTTTGTTGCTGGGAATTTATACAGATTCGGGGTACTTTTCACATGACAATGGCGGTTCGATAAGGGATGCTGCGTTTTTGTTGGATTTTGGTGTTGACTATCTGAATGAGATTGTTAACCCAATTAAATATAATTATCCGCTGAGAATTAAGAAGTATTATGCTTTTCTTTACGACCGTTTTAAGATTATAGAAGTTAATGGGCTGAGGGTTGGACATAGTTCGATTTCGCTTGAGGAGATTAAGAAACTTGGGTTGAATCTGTCTGAAGTGAGGGGCGGCATTAATGACCTTCAGGAGGTTGGCGGCTTGGACATTGTTTTTACGCTTTCTGAGATGGAAGAAATCATTAAGGGGAGTTTTAGATCTAGAAAGCTTGATATTTCAGGGATTGCGAAGGTCTTGGGTGGTGGCGGGCACAAGGGTGCTGCGGCGTTTAGGTTAAAAAAGATGCCTCTTGAAGAGGCAGAGCGAGTTGTGCTTGATAAAATTTCATCAACTTTCAGGAGTTAACTGTCTTTTTTTCTTATTTGGTTGATAACAATCAAATATTTAAAGAGAATCTACTGTGTTTTGGCAACTTTCATCATATTTAATTAAATGAAAGGAGGTACACAAAAGAGTGGTACTTGATTTTGCAAAAGAAGCCATCGCCAATGCGGAGAAGCACAGCATCAATTTTGATGAATTGAGAGCTGGAAAAGCAAACATCAAAGTTTTTGGTGTCGGTGGCGCAGGGTGTAATGCGGTAACATGGCTGTTCAATAAAGGTATTTCTGGGGCAACTATTTACGGGGTTAACACTGATGCGCTGCATTTATCGATAACCAAATCTGATGAGAAGATATTAATTGGTAAAGAGTTGACTCGAGGTCTTGGAGCAGGCGGAAAGCCAAAAATTGGTATGGAGGCTGCTAAAGAATCTTTGTCTGAGTTGAAAAGAGCCACTGGTGGCGCGGACATGGTGTTCGTTCTGGTCGGTCTCGGTGGAGGAACAGGAACCGGAGCTTCGCCTATCATCGCACAGTTGGCTAAGGAATCTGGTGCAGTAGTTATTGCTGTTGCTACGATGCCTTTTGACTGCGAGAAAGTTAGACAAGACAAGGCTGAATTTGGCCTTCAGGAGCTCAGCGAGGTTGCTGACACAGCAATCTTAATTGATAACAATCGACTTGTTGATATTGCAGGGAACTTGCCAATGGAACAGGCGTTTGCAGTTGCGAACGAACTTGTTTCTACGATGATTAAGGGAATTGTTGAGACGATTACCTTGCCGTCGCTGATTAACCTTGACTATGCCGACGTTTCAGCCATTATGAAGAATGGAGATGTTGCTGTTATCGGTGTTGGCGAAGCTGACACAACTGATAGAGTTGGTGAAGCAGTTCGACAGGCGCTGACACAGCCTTTGTTGGATGTTGACTATCGCGGCGCAACCGGTGCTCTCGTGCATATTACCTGTGGGCCAGATTTCAAACTTGAAGAGTTCGCAGGGGTAGGAGAGCTGGTAACTGAGAATATCAGTAACGATGCTCAGGTTATTATCGGCGCGAGAGTTAACAAAGACTTTGCTAATAAAGTTAGAGTGATAACCATCATGACTGGCGTTAAGTCTCCTTACGTTCTTGGGCGAGAAGCTTTCAGACAAGAGGAAAAAGGCGTTAAGCCAGAAATGTCCGATCTTGGCATAGAGGTCTTCAGATAACTTGGTTTAATTTTTTATTTCTTCTTCTTTATTTTTTATTTTTGTTATATTGTAGAATTATCTTTTTTTAGATGTTAACCTCGGAATGGAGGGTAATCTTCGTGGCCTTCTTCGAACATAGTTGGGCGGCGTGTTTGTGTCCAGGTTTCCCAGCTGAGACACCGCTCTAGGGATTTTTTTGCAGGCTTTTTTGATTTACCGGCTTCGAATCCTATCGGGATAATTGCTTCTACCTGAATGTGTTGAGGGATTTTTAGTTTTTCCCTTACTAATTCGTCAGAATATGAGCCCACCCAGCAGGAGTCGATTCTTCTTTCAGTTAGGGCGAGCGTTAGTGTGTGAATCGCGGCTCCGGCTTGTTGCCTTGAGTAGATTCTGCCGCGTTCTCCGTAGAGGTTTTCTAGGTGGGTGTCATCAGAGCATGCAACTATGATTATTTTGGCGTCGGCTACCCAGTGCTGCTCACAGAGTTGAGCAAGAGCCTTTATTGTATTGTGGTCTTCGACTATTATGTAATGAAGATGGTTTTGATTGCCAGCGAACGGACCTTGATTTGCCAGGTCAATCGCGTAGAGAATGTCTTTCCAAGAGGGAGTTTTTGACTTGAATTTTCTTACAGATTTCCTTTTTTTGATTATTTCTTCGAATTTCATTAGATTTTTAGGAAAAAGAGATATAAAAGCTTTGTTAATACAGCCTGATTTCGCCTCCGCCTATGAGTTTTTCTTTTTGATAAAGGGCGATGAATTGACCTTCAGCTACGCCCTCTTGCGGTTTTGAGAAGATAAATTGATTTTTAGCAAATTTTCCAGGAATGAGCTGGCCAAGATGCCGGATTCTGGCTGTTAATCCAGATTTGGGGAAGTCTTTTTTGTTTATCAACTTGAATTTTTTGATTTTAACAGATTTTGTTTTTAGTAGGGGATGAGATTCTGGAGCGATAACTAATCCGTTGTTTTTTGTTTTCTTTGCAATGTAGAATTTTTTTTGGGAGAATGGTTTTTTGAAGCTTTTGTTGAGAACGAGGCCTTTGTTTTCTCTGATGCGTTCGCCGATGGTGAAGAACATTGTTCCGGGGTGAGAGCCGATGACTTCTCTTTCTGGCGAGAGAATATTGCCTTGTTTAAGTTTTATTCTTTGTTTGAGGAAGGCTTTCATGTCGATTTTGCCGAGGTAACAGATGCCGCGGCTTGAGCGTTTGTCGAAATTTGGGAAGTCTGCTTTTTTCGCTATTTCTCTAACTTGGGTTTTTGTGAAATCTCCGAGGGGGAAGAGAGTTTTGGAAAGAGTTTTCTGGTTTAAACCTATGAGGAAGTAAGACTGGTCTTTCTCTTTGTCTTTCCCTCGCAGCAACTCAAATCCTTTTCTGCTTCTCCTAACGCGCGCATAATGTCCTGTTGCAATGTAATCCGCGTGTTCTTGCTTTGCGATTTTTAATAATGAGGGAAATTTGCCGACGTTGTTGCAGAAAATGTCTGGGTTAGGAGTTAGTCCACAAGAGTAATCCTTGAACATTGGCTGGATAACATTTTTTTCATAGCTTTGTTCACAGTTTTTTACTATCAGTCGGATCTTTAGTTTGTCGCAGATTTTTTTTAATGTGGATTCTTCGTCTTTCCAGGAAATTGTTGAGGGCCAGGGGGGTTTGCCCGAAGGGGATGCGTTCATAAAGAAGCCGATGACTTCGTAGCCTTGCTTTTGCAGGAGAAGTGCGGCTACACTTGAGTCTACGCCACCGGACATTCCGAGGATTACTTTGGGTTTCATTTTTTTAAGGGGCGAAAACGTTTTATATTCCTTTTGTTACAGGAAATCATGGCAGAGAGAGTTTCAACAGGTGGGACTATGGAGTTTCAATATCAGAAAGGACATAGACCGAAGCCTACAAAAGAATTTACGATTGAGATTGAGGAGGCTTATGATCGGGCTCGGATTCGCAAAGCGAAAGAGCGTCGGAATCGTGCAATTGTTTGGATTGTAGTTATAATCTTGATTTTGGCGGCGCTGGGGATTTGGTGGTTTACTAGGAAGTAAGATGGGCCGGAGCTCGCTCGCGCTCGCGAATTATGTAACCAACACCCACCAGACCGATTTGGGCTTTTGTTTGTTAATGCAGAACGATTAGAAAAACGTCCCCGACAGGATTCGGACCTGCGACCTCACGGTCGCTGTTACGTTTCATACGCTCGAACGAACGTTTGCGTACTTTGACATTGCCAACGCGCTCGATTATGTTTTCTCGCACTAACAGCCGTGCGCTCTAACCGCTGAGCTACGGGGACCTAAACTGTTGAGAGAAAAACTCTTTTTAAAACTTGTTGTGTTTGTTGGATTTGTGCTTTAGAATTTGCCGACGATAAATTTTTTGTCTGTTTTTGCTGGAGTTGCGCGGAGGCGAAATTTTCGAAAGCTTTTTATACGCAAGACTGTGTGTAAATCTATCAAAACAGAAAAGAGTTGAACGCAAAATGCCAAAGAAAACAACAAGAAAGGCAGCTAAGAAGGCTGTCAAGAAGGCAGCTAAGCGAACAACGAAAGCTGCTAAGAAGAAAAGAAAGTAATCTAACGCAAGTTAGTTTATTCTTACTTCTTTTCTTTTTCGTGCACGGTTTGACTGTGCGAGACTTGATTTAAGTCTGGAAAAGAGGTGTTTTCTTTTTTTATTGCGTTTTGTTTTTCTAGAAATCGGTACATGTTTGTTTGCTTTGAGCCTTTGATGAGGTGGATGATTGCGGTTTCTGCGTTTTCGACGTCTTCAACTAGGCCGATTATTCCAACTTCTGTCTCGGTGATGAGGATTTCGCAACCAGAGGTGTCAGCGAAAACTCTTCGGGTTTTGCCTTTCTTTCCGATTAGTCGGGACTTTATGTCTGCGAGGTTTCTTCGTGTGTGGTCTTTTATGTGGACAGTTCTGAATTGATAGTCTTCATCTTTTAAGGGGAGAGCTTTTTTTACCGAGAAACCGAAGGCAATTGCTTCGAAAACTCGCGAGGCGTCGAATTCTTCTATTGTTCCGCCTTCAATGGTTAGTTGGTTTTTTTGAATTGTTACTTTTACGTTCAGTTTTTCTTTTAGTTCTTTTAGGTTTTTTTTGACATCTTGGATTCTTTTTATGTAGAAATTTTCCATAAACAATTAAAGAAGTAGATGTTTTTTAAGTTGTTGCTTTGGCCTGGATTACCTGGAGATTGAGAACAGAAAGTAGTTTATAAAAATAGTTATGTACAAGCAGGGCCGCTCGGGTTGCTTATGTCTATCCAGGCCCATCCTCCTCCGGCTATATCCGCGCATAAGCAGATTGTGTCTACGCTTGTTGTGTCCACGTAGGCATAACCCACAGTGTTCATGTTACAATTGAATGGGTTGCCTGAACGCACAGGCAGTCTGAAGTATCCTTGGGCTATGAGTGAGTCTTTTACTAATAAATCTCCGGTGTCTAATGCTCCAACTGTCGCATCTCCGTTGGCATATGAACCTATTACAACCCCACCGCTCCGGTGTTGTAAGTTACCGTCTCTTGCAATCATGCTAACGTCTTCGCTTGCGCTTTCGCCATCGTAGTCAGTAATGTAAACATAATTGTCTAAGCGAGTATTGCCGCCTGCTACTTCGAAGCTGCCGCCGGATATTAGCAAACCTCCGGTCATTGTGTCTCCTACGGCGTTGACGTAATTTGTGTTAGACTCGGCCTCTGTGTAATATCTTGAATCATGATCATGGCCCCCTATGCAGACATATCCTGCACCGCAGTCTCCGCTGGCGTCTTGAACAAGATTGCAGTCAACATATCCATTGGCATCTCCTTGGCAAATTCTTGCGTTTACGACTGAATCTACCTGCGGATCTGTTTCTGAAGTAATTCCGACTTGATCTCCATCATCCAATCCGGCAGGCCTATTGGAGACCTCTGTCCAAGTAATTCCGTCTTTGATTCCTGCTGGAACTGTGGGATCAGTCTCTGTGGTAATTCCTACTGCATCAATGCAATTAGTGTCTCCGGAAAGTGCACTGGTGCAGATTTGTGCTCCGCCGGCTACAAGGCCCGCAAGGCTGCTTCCGTCTGAAAAAAATACTTGATCGGCCCCATGAGAAACAACGGCGTAAGTTACACCAGTTCCAAGTATCAATCCCAATATCACTAAGAAACCTACAAAATGTTTTTTTTCAATGTGTATATGAATGTCCATCTCTTTTTATCAAAAGAGTAAGAATTTTAGGATACTTAAATATTTCTTTTATAACAAAACCAGTGCAAAGGGGATGCCTTGGACTTTTGCTATCATTTCTTTTGCTATGATTTCTGCCTTGAGTGCAGTATTTATCGACTTTTTGCCTACGATATTAAAAGTTGCGTCGTCTAGCGCAAGGTCCTTGAGGGCTTCTATAACTTTTTCTTCTTCCATTAGGTCGCCTTTGTAGAAGTTTTCTGTTATGGACAGCTGCTTCTTTCCTTCTTCGAAAGTTTTTCCGATTAGTTCTGAGTCGGCGAGGGCAACGACTTTTCGGTAGGATTCGTGGACTTTTAGGTACATCATATTTATTATAAAAATCAGATTAAAAAATCTTTAGGTCAGGAACTTATTGAAGCATATCTTGAATTGTAAGTCCACGAAGATGTGTTATGTCTAAGTCTAAGGGCGTTTTTTCACAGGACACCATACGATTGGTCTGCTGTTCAGAGTTGCCACGAGAGGAAGAATAACCACTGTCGGCCTGTCACCCATGTCGCGCAATATATGAACCATACAAAAATCTCGCGGAATTTTCTGGTTCCCTACCAAAACGTCTCAAAACTTGAATTGCATCAGCATACCCGGCCATGTTCTTATTGGACAAATGGAATATTCAAAGATTGTTTTACAGAAAGCGTTTCAAAGATGGTATTTTATCGGGCTTTTTGCGCCGCA
This sequence comes from Nanobdellota archaeon, assembly GCA_018816205.1. GTDB lineage: Archaea > Nanobdellota > Nanobdellia > Pacearchaeales > GW2011-AR1 > UBA73. Next base: position 3,105 of record JAHIWJ010000154.1, on the reverse strand, counting down.
TGCAAGGCAGTGTTTGTATTTAATTCCTTTTTCTGAAATGACTTCGGTGTCGGGTTTGCCGCAGACCGGGCAGATGACGAATTCATGGGAATATTTTTCTATTTTTTCGTTTACTTTTGAGGAGTTGAGTTTTGTTTTTAGGATTAGTCTTCCACCGTCGACTCTGCCTGAAACTGCGAGTTCTTTTTGGAGGAATTTTGCCAGATGCTGCGGGTCCCTCCTCAGACAATCTGCAATTTGGGCGAAGTTTGTGATGAATGTGTTGTTCCCGGTAACATTGCCTTCTACCTTCGGGATTTCGCATCTTTCGGAAGAACCTTCTACGACTTTGACTTGAGAGTATGCTTTGTCGAGGAGTTGTTCGTAGGATTCCATAGAAGGAGGATAAAACTGGAGTTTATAAGGTTTTAGCCGAGGTCGGGGTGCTGGAATTATAGAATGTTATCTTAAGTTGTTTTATTTTGCAGCGTGCTGCGGCTGGGTCGTTGATTTCAGCAGGGTGTTCAGGCAGATTACGAGAGGATTATTGTCCAGATGGAGAATGATGCAGTGAGCTGTCGTTTTACGTCGGCGATGAGATAGGAAATGTGGGTTTGCAGGGACAACAGGTAAAGGCAGATTAAAAGTTAACTTCAGTCAGTAAAGATTTAGATAACAGCATCCCCTTCAGACTAAAGTTCTGAGGTTTATGAAGATTTAATTACATTGAAGTATATGAACAACACCTGTACCGGCCTCCCTTTGGGTAGAAGCCCATATCCAGTCGTTAACGAAATCGTCGTGGATACATGTGCAAGCAGAGTTATAACCTGCGCTGGTATCAAAATACATTGCTCCTTTAGTTGTGGATGTACAAGCAAAAGGACTGGAAGCGCTTTTAGGGAGGTATAATGAGCCCCTTTCAATCTTTACACTTCCGACTGGCGAGCCAGGACCAGCACTATCGCCAGGAGTCAAAATAATATCCCCTTCATAAGCTTCATTACCTATGTTAAAGTCGATGCTACCACTGCTTGGAAATCCGGTATATGCCCCCCGGGTTGTGCTACCCCATGGATAGTATTCCATATACGCATGCGTGCTACCTTCAATACGAATTATCCCTGCGTTTCCGACCACATGTAATTTTTTTTGAGGGGCTGTTGTCCCGATTCCTATACTGCCAGAAAAGAGCGAATCACCGCTAGGGTTGACATAATAAGCTGAATCATCGCTGTCTATTAATTCTTTGGCTTTGATTGAGCCAGCGACCTCTAACTTCTGCCCTGGATTCGTCGTTCCAATGCCGACGTTTCCCGTGACTGCTGAATACATATTGTTTCCGTTAATTGTCCAACCTCCAGAAGAAAGAGTTTGCCACATCGCCAGACCGTTTGCATCAGATGTTAAGACTTTTCCAATTCCTGGACTTCCCCCGGTTATTTTAATTTGTCCGGCGACTTCTAGTTTTGCCCCTGGAGCGGATGTTCCAATGCCGACGTTGCCATTGGCATCGATGTTAACAAGATTATTATTAGTAGGTGTTCCAAATTCTGCGATTAATCCCGTGCCTGTTTGGCGAACATTAAGGGCCGCGTTGTTGCCTACAGAAGATCTTGTTACAGTTAGGTAGCCGTTGCTAATTGCTGTGTCTCCGTCTACGTCGAGTTTTGCAGCAGGACTCGCAGTGCCAATCCCAACATTTCCCCCGTTGTAGTAAATATCGGTGGTACCCTGCCATTTGCCAAGCGCGCCTGAAGTGAATTTTGACTGCAAGCTTTCTGAGTCTGAGAAAAAGACTTGATTTGCACCATGAGAAACAACTGCATTCGCAAATGGAATTAAGAATATTGCAAGAAATGCAAGAACAGAAACTGTTTTGTATGTCATCCTCTCTTGCCAAATTAGTGGTAATGAGAATACTTAAATATTGTGTTCGATTGGTTTTTCAATAGTTGAAAGGAAAAAAGGGGAAAACGCTGGCGCTCACGATAATACTGGGGGTTTTTGTGGCGGTGATGTTGACGATTTTTGTGAATTTGGTTGTTAGTTATATTTACGAAGGGCCTTTGTACGAAGATTATTGCATTGACCGATTTGGAGGGGTTTATCCTATCAAATACTGGGTTGACACGCAGAGCTGTCAGAATTGCACGTTCTCAAAGGGCCTGCAGGAACAGACTGATGCATGTTATGCGCAGAGAGGCAATCCGATTTATGAGTATGATAATTATGGCTGTACGAAGAGTTTGAAAGAGTGTGACCTTTGTAATCAGCAGTTTGAAGATGCGCAGAAGGCCTATAACCGAGTGACTTTTTTTGTTTTTGCCGTCGTTGGATTTATCTTGATAGTGCTTGGGTTGTTCATTCAGACCTTGCTGCTGCAGATAGTTTCTCTGCCGGCTGGAGCGTTTTTGGTTATAGAATCAGCCACGAGGAATTTTGATGATAAATTATTTGTCATAATTATTTTTGGACTGCTTATTGTGGCGGCGCTTTATTTGGCTTTGAAGAAGTTGAAATTGGGCAAGTGAACTTGGTGAAAATTAAGAAAGCAAAGCTGGAGGATGTAAACGAGTTAATTCGACTAATCCGGTTGGCTGATAACAGAACCGAAGAAGTTGCATCAAAAAAGTTAAGAAATTTATTAATCCTCAAAGAGGATTCTTTATATTAGCAGTTGAAAAAATAAGACTGTTGGATACTTGCTTTTTACACTTAATGAAGAAGACGAGAATGCTTCAAGGTTTTTGGATATTGGGGATTACTCTTGTGTCTGTTGGATTGCTGTTCATCCGGATTTTCGGGAAAAACATATTGGTTCTAAACTTTTAAAGAAAGCCGAAGATTATGCAAGGATGGGGAATAAAAAAGGTCTTTGGTTGGACTGTAGGTAGAAGGTTTTGAGGTTTTATGAAAATAATGGATTTAGGAGTATTGGAAGTTATCAAAAAGAAGGCAAACCCTGTTATGTTCTGGTAAAGCAGGCGTTGTCCCAAATGAAACCATTTCAATTTTGAAAAATAAAAAAAGCTGAATCTCTTTTTCGTTTGAAGTTTTAATTGTCCGTTTAAGATTATACAACGCGACATGCCAGCCCAATTCTTTTTGTCTCATACTATCTTT
>JAHIWJ010000153.1 GCA_018816205.1 Nanobdellota archaeon | reverse complement strand
TTATTTTCGAATTATGCAACACTGCATCCTTTGACAACCAACCCCAAACCATCCCCAAAACCCCGCCTCATCGTTCCTTAACCAGCAAAGCCGCCCCAATCAACCCCGCATCATCTCCAAACCTCGCCTTGACAATCTTCGGCTTCGGATTCAACTTATACAATTTTCCAAATGTCTTCGCCATTGAAGGATAAATGTGCTTGACCCTCGAAAATCCCCCTCCAACAATCAACAACTCTGGGTCAAAGATATACGCCAGATTCGCCAGCCCGATTCCCAAATTCTTCCCGACAATTTCATAAATCTTCTTCGCCCTCTTATCTCCCTTATTCGCCCTTAACTCCAATTCTAAACTATTAATTTTCATCCCCATCTCATGCGCAATCCTAACAGAAGCATTCCCCGAAGCCAAATCCTCCCAAAGATATTTTTCTCCATCAACTCTCATGCTCCCTGGCTCAATCGCTCCACCATTTCCCTTATAAAGTTTCCCATCCAAAATCGCCCCGCCCCCAATCCCGCTCCCCAAAGTCAGCAAAATAAAATTCTTCTTCCCCTTCCCCGAACCGTAATACAACTCCGCCAAAGCCGCACAGTTCGCATCATTCTCAACAAAAACATTTTTCCTGAACTTAGCTTTCAAAACCTTAGTCAACGGCGCCCCGTCCATATCATTGTTCAAGGAATTAACTATCCGGCCGTTTCTCTCAAAACCCGCAGTTGAAACACAAATCGCATCAACCTTTCCGTAACTCTCAACAATCCCAAAGACCTTATTTATTGAATCTTTCTGCTTTTTCGGCGTCGGCGTCTTGCGATAATCAACCAGCTTCATTCCTTGAACTATCGCCGACCGAATGTTCGTACCGCCAATATCCAAAGATAAAATTCTCATATTCGCCTCTTTCTATAAAATAACAAACAGTTTAAGGTATAAAAAGCTGTTTATCTAGTCTTAAAAGACTTCAAGACTAAATCAACAAACCCCCAGCCAACCCGCGTAAAAAGCTAACTGCATTTTTCCCCATTGTTCTGGTATTATAACCACCCTCCTGAACAACTAACGTTGGTAACCCCAGCAGACTAATGAGTTCTCCGTTCTCCTCAAAGTCCTTATACTCGAGAGACCAAGTTCCAGTCGGATCCTTCTTTGCAGTATCCAATCCAAAAGCAACAACCAAAAAATCAGGCTCGAATTCTTTTATTTTGTTAATTGCGTACAAAAGCGTTTCTTTGTATTCTTCATATATTATTTTTTCTTTCAATGGCAAATTAATATTGAAACCTTTCCCTGCTCCTTCGCCATCCTCGTCCTTGAAACCAGAAAAATACGGATAAGCAAAGTCCGGATGCCCATGAATTGAAACTGTCAAAACATTGTTTCGATGATAAAAGATGTTCTGCTGACCATTTCCGTGATGATAGTCTACATCCAAAATTGCAACCCTTCCGTGCTCGCTCAAAAATTCCGCGGCAATAGCATTTGAATTAAAGTAACAAAACCCTCCAAAAGACTTTTTTTCCGCATGATGCCCTGGCGGCCTAATCAAAGCATAGACCAGCTTCTTTCCCTCCAAGATTTTCTCCGCGCCTGTCAAAGCACAATCAACAGCTTCCTTTGCGGCATTAAAGGCATTTATGCTTATGGGTGTAAATGTGTCAATACAGTAATAACCAGCTCTAACATCCAGCTCCTTGGGCGGCCTGTTGGCATTCCTTATCGGAAAAACATAAGGATAAATTGAATCACTGGGCTTAATTTTTTTGATTATTGTCTTAAAAAAATTAATATACTCCTTATCGTGAACTCTCCTTATCCAATCTTCTGAAAAATTTCTCGCCTCAACTCTCTCAAAAAAATCAGTCTTCTCAACTTCCTTCAATATGCTCTTCACTCTCGTTGGAGACTCGACATAACCTCTGTCCTTAACGTGATGAATTTCGTGCTTTTCATTAACTAATAAAACCACTTTTTCCGTTTTGTTTAATGCAGTCAGTTTACCTTCTTTGACATATTTGTAAGGCCTCAAGACAACAGGATCTTCATTTATCGAACTTATGATTTTTTCTACATATTCCGGAGAGCACAAATAACCATACTTTCTTTCCAAGATTGCCCTAACGAACTTTCTCAGCTCTTCTTGCGACAATGGCGTCTCCCTCGATAAAGAATCATAAACCAAGAAAGGCATGTCCTTATCTTCAGGGCTGACGGAAGTTTGGTAAGCCGTATTAACTATCGGCCTTGCGCCAAAAGTCTCATAAAACCTCAATCTTTTTTTGTTCGGCTCCAAAATTTCCATGGTGGAGCAACTCTCGTCATCCGGTAAACACTCAAGAAATAACCCCGATGATTTCTGGCTCATTAATTCTTCTCTTATTCTTGAATAAATCGCTCCCCCAAAACCTTTTCCGAAATATTCTCTTTTCACAGCCATAAAGTCTAAAAACGAAAAATTCAGATCTGTGGCATGGAACACAAGACCAAAACCCTTCAAATTGTACTTCAAATCATCGACAACAAATAGAATCGCCTTGAATTTGTATTTTAACGGATTCGCCAGCTGCTCCGGAATTTCATTTATTTTCTCTTCTTTCACCCCCGGAAAAAGCTCCCGGATTAGTTCTTGAACCTCGGCAATCGCCCTTTTGTTAATTGGAAGCGCCGCATCAAGAATCCTTCTTATTCTAAACATAAAACAGAATAAATCTAAGATTATATAAACTTAGTTCTGGAAACCGACTCTGTTAAAAAAGTCAGAAACGACGCGCCGCAGCAAGCGAGCAGAGCAAGCGCCAACAAACAAGACGCAGCAAAACGCAATTAGCGTCCTATTGCGGTGCGTGCAGGTTCGCTATTTTTATTTGGGGCGAAGGGGAATGGCATGGAAGGTGGGGATGGGGAGGGGATTTTGGTTGACAAGCCAAATTCTTGTGGGAATTCCAAATCATCAAAAACAGATTTTCAACAGAACCTCTGGAAACCAAAACATTTATCAGCAATATTTCCCATGAGGTAAAATGAAACTCTTCCAAAAAGGTGAACTCGAACTTCTCTGGCCTTTTTACTTAGATTCATTAATTTCACCGATGTTCTTCCTCGTCCACGCATTTTACATAATTTATTTTATTAATCTCGGCTTTAGTATGCTCCAAATCGGAGTTTTAATTGCAATGGCTCCTCTTTTTTCTTTGCTCTTCGAGATTCCGACCGGCGCAGTGGCAGATCTTCGCGGTAGAAAATTTTCTGTCCTTCTTGGGAATATAATCGGCATAATTTCAGTTGGTTCTATCTTCTTTTTCACAAACTTCTATTCAATCATGCTCTTAATGGCACTCGCAGGTTTCGGCGCAACTTTCAGCTCCGGCGCCCACGAAGCTTGGACCACTGATTTAATAAACAAAGAAAATAAATCTTTGCTGCATAACTTCTTCGCAAAAAGAACAAGCCTCGACAGTTTCGGACTCGTCGTCTCAGGTTTCATCGGCGCAATCCTAGTAAAACAATTCGGCCTTTCAATAATCTGGCCAATATCTGGAATCTCATTCTTCGTCAGTTTCATTATCTTAGCATTCGGAAAAGAAGTCTTCACGAAAAAGAAAACGAAGTTATCACAATCGTTTAGAAAAATAAACTCTCAATCGATCAAATCAGTAAATTATGCAAGAAAACATCACGTCCTATTTTACTTTCTTCTTGCAAGTTTAATATTTGTTATTGCAGGTGGCTTCAGCTCAGAGATAAGTTGGGTTCCATTACTAAAAAACCTCAACTTCCCCGAATATGCTTTTGGTTACCTTTGGTCAGCCATAGCCGTCATGGGCGTAATTGCCCCACTAGTCTCTTCAAAATTATTCAAAAAAGGAAAAGAAAAAAATTTCTTATTAACAATTATGATACTTCTTGCATTAATAACTCTGCCGATTATATTCGTAAAAAACATCGTCTTTGCATTTTTGATAATAATCCCCTCTTTCTTTCTCATCTACCTGTCTCAACCAGCAGAAAGAGTTTTCTTCCACAGATACATTCCGTCAAAACTGAGAGCCACAATCGGAAGCGTTGAAAGCATGATTCTTTCAATTGCCGCAATAATCGCACTCCCCTTAGTCGGCCTATCTGTTGACCGCCTCGGAGCAAAGATAACAATATTCCTTTCAGGATTGCTGATGATTCCCGCAATAATAATTTTCTCAAGAATCAAAGAGAAGAAACCACAACCTTAATAAATCTCCTTTTCCCTGTCATAACATAAAACAAAGAGGTTAACAAAAGTGAAAATAGCAATAAACGGCTTCGGCCGAATCGGCAGAGTAATTCTACGCATTGCATTAGAAAAAAAGCTAAATATTGTAGCAATCAACGACCCCCACGGCATCGAAGGCGCGGAATACCTAATCAAACACGACACTGTCTACGGCCCATTCAAGGGCAAAGTCACAAGAGACAAAGAGAACATAGTAATAGACGGCAGAAAGATAAAAGTAATAAGTGAAAGAGATATAAACAAACTTCCATGGAAAAAACTCGGTGTTGACGTTGTGATTGAATCAACTGGCGTGTTCCGCGATAGAGAATCTGCATCTGTGCATTTAAGAAACGGAGCGAAATACGTTCTAATTACAGCCCCCGCCAAAAACCCGGACATTACAATAGTTCCCGGCGTTAACCACGAAAAATTAAAAAAAGAACATAAGATAATTTCTGTCGCAAGTTGCACAACCAATTGCCTGACTCCAATTGTAAAAGTTCTCCACGACAAATTCAAAATAAAACGAGCATTGATGACAACTGTCCACGCATACACAAACGACCAGTCAATTCACGACGAGTTCCAC
>JAHIWJ010000152.1 GCA_018816205.1 Nanobdellota archaeon | reverse complement strand
GTGGGTCGGGGGGCAAGCGGTTACACGGGTGCCTGGTTTATATTGCATGGTTAATCCCATCCAATGCTTTTACTTGCCCGTACATGCTCATCATCGCCTACCTGTTCTCGCTTTTCGGCCATGATTTTTGAGTAATATTCCCCTGTATCACCATTAAACCAATCACTGCCAATAGGAGATTCCCTCCACCGCCGAAGTAACTGTTCATAGCTTGCGCTATCAATCCATTGCTTTTGTTGCCCTGTCATAGCTACTCCTCTTTTTACTTTAAAAATATAATCTATTTAGCCTATTTATTACTTCCTCTAGGTTTTTAATCCTTTCCAGGTTGTTTTGATTAATATCATTGATGATTTCATCCTTATGTTCTCTAAAAATTTTATCTCTGATACTTTTTCCTGCGATATCAGAATATTCTATTGATTCTTTCACTCTTTCTCGCAAGTTAATAAACAAGTTTTCCTGTAGATATGGAACATAATCAGACTCTATGTTTTCCCATACATCCTTGATTATTCCCGTAAGTTGATCCCTGAATTTTTTAACATATTCCTCAAGAATTATTTGAATTTCCTCTTGTTTTTCATTAAAAAGATCATCATATTTATTGCTCTGTCCTGTCATAAATATATTTTTCTCCGTTATTATCATATTCTATAGGTGTATTAAATTCTGATACGCCTATATTTTTCTGATAAATGGACATTCCATGTTATTACTGCTCCGTTCTGCCATTAAAAAGCTTATCCATAGAATCAAGTATTGGCTGAAGTGACTCTATGTTTAAGGCGTCAAGCCCGTCAACCGTTACTGAAAAATGATCATCCAACCAGCCATTTTGGTCGTCTTGGTTTTTTGGAAAAATAGCTTCCAGTTTGCCGCGAATCTTGCTTCTTGTGAGCTTTTCTTTTCCGTTTCCGACTGCGGATGCGGCTGGTTGAGCGTCCTGGTTAAATCTTTCGCCTGCCCACGGCTGGTCATCCATGTCTGGCAGTTGCTCTTTGGTTATCGTGCTGAATGATTCCGTGGGCGATGGATTCATTTGTTGGCTATCTTCTGGAATATTGTACCCTGCCAAATGATCACTAAGCGCCTTTTTGTTGCTTTCAATATTCATCGCATTTGTCAAAATGACTCTCTGTTCTTGGATTTGCTCAGTAGTAAGTTCAGTCATTGATTTAACGCTATATTTTTTATAACAATATTGCTTATACCGAAGGTCATAATCATTTGGTAGACTAAGAGCGCCAAGCCAAGTGAATAAATTTTGTACTGTTGGGGCATTTATGCCTTTATTGCTGTTATCTCGTATTTGACGCTCTGACGGCCTTGTCTCCCTTGCCTGAAAAAACGCGGCATCCTTATTGATTGCATCCTCTTCGCTTTGATGAGTAGCTACTGATGTTCCATGTGATGCTTTTTCTACAAGCCCACTAAATGACTCAAAGGAAATCCCTTCAACTCTTTGACCTTCCTGGAATGTGCCGGACCTATCTTTCTCGAATACAGCAAATCTTTTTCCGCTTTTGTCGCTTTCTAATCTAAAATAAATATCAGGTAGGTATGTGGTAGATTTTTCGCCATCGAGCTTTACGCCGATTTTTATCATTTCTCCACCTTTTTTGATATCGTATTCATCCTTCTGCCTTCCGACCATAACGACGTGCATATTTAGATTTACCAGTTTTGTCATAAGCAACGAGTAAAACCGCTTCATCTGGCCCCAATCTTGATAATTGAAGGATGTTTTTTCTTCCCCCGATATGGCCTTATCAACATCGTTAACCTTAAACTCAAGTCTTCCATCCTGAAGTGACGACCAAATAATCGTGATAGGATCAATAACCAACGTCTTAAATTCATGCTGACCTGTTTCCAAAAATTCCACGGCGCTTAATACCTCCGCAAAGCTTTTGGTATCCATAACCGAAAATTGAAAGCGGTCTGCGTAAAAGTCTGTTCCTCCCTCAAGATCAATGACGGCAGGGGAAGGAAACGTAAGACCGAACCACGTTTTTCCTACTCCTGGAGGTCCGTACACGGCAATCTTGAGATATTTTTTCTTTGTTGATGCCTTGATAAACGGGTTAACCATTTTAGGTATAGCCATTATGCTATCTCCTCACATTTCTCTTATTGTAATTACTGCGTTGTTCCCTCTCTTCAAACAATGCTATATCAAGCTCTAATCCTTCAGGCTCAATAATATTTTCTCGCTCATTATTTCTTAATTGAGAATTAATCTTTGATAATGTGCAAGGATGAACAAAAGTAGGCTTTAAGTTTTCGTAATATCTGTGCATACACATTGCTGAGCAAAAATCACCCCCTGGAGACTGGTCCCCACATTGAGGGCATTCTCCATCATCATATTCAGGTTGTTCAATGGGGTAGCCGTTCATGCTCCTGCCCCCCTTTTCGTCGACATATTCCAACCATGCAGAGCTAATAAGCTGGTCATGGCCACAATCCCATCTACCGCGTGACTTGCGGCCACGAGCGATTTGCGATTTAATCTTGCCATTGCATTTACTCCGTGCTATTATTCTTTTTCATGTATGCTTCGTTTTACTGAGCGGCTTCAACGTCCACGTTGTGCCGCTCGCCTATTCTCCTGATCCACGATACCCATATAATTGTTGGGTATTCCTCGCGTACAACTCGCAGCATAACAAAGCCGTTACGGGTGAATTTTGTTACTTTGCGGCCTGCGATCCTGGTTTTTATCACTTCCGGGAATGGACTTTCCATTTGTTTTATCCTTTGCCTGTTTTTCGATTTTTGCCGCCCTGTTGAGGGCCGCCCAACCTGCCTTGCCTGATACTATCTGTGAGCTT
>JAHIWJ010000151.1 GCA_018816205.1 Nanobdellota archaeon | reverse complement strand
TTTTTTGCCGGCGATGATTGTTAATAATCCGTGGTCTCGAATTTTTTTCCTTAGCCAGAAGGAGGGTTTGTTTGTCATTGATGAAATCATGGTTGAGAAAGGAATTCCGGTGGTTTCGATTCCTCCGATTGCATCTATTTTGTTGTTTTTTATTTCTTCTGTGAGGACTTGGCAGATAAAGCTTAGTGTTCTCGGATCAGAAGTCAATCTTCTAAAATCAATATAGAATGGGACGTCAAGTCCGCCGGATGTTTTGAACGGGCCACCTTGGAGCGTGAATATTTTTTCGTCAACCAAGAGGTCCATTATCTTTTCTTTTGTTTTCTGATCCATTTGCTTATTTAGAGCCTATGAGTTTATTTATTTTTTGGACAGTTGTGTTTTTAAAGGGAAGCCAAACTATTTAAAAACCTGAATGCCCTTTATCTTTGGAGGCGATATGGTTGAAGAATACGGGCAACAGGATTATGGTGATAGGTTTTTCCTAGACCTGAATACCAGAATACGTGATCTTGAGGAGAAACAGAGGTTGCTGCGGGACAGGATGCTGCTAATCAGCGAGAGTTTTGTAAAAGAGAGAGATAAGAATTTTGAGGAGATTCAGGCTATGAAGCAGACGGTTGAAAAAATAACGCTGGAGAACGCGCGTTTGAAGGAGCTGCTTCTTAGAATTAGCGAGGTTATTGACAAGTCGGCGCGACGGGAAGAACTGATGATTTTGCAGAGGCAGTTTGATATGTTTCGGGGGACGAAGAAATGACGACTATGGACGATCTTAACAAGATGCAGGGCATGAGTCAGCAGCAGCAGATTGATTATTTGAAGTTGCAGGGAATTCCGGAGCAGCAGGCAATGGAGCTTATTTCTCAGAATCAAATAAAACAGGCAGTTACTGGAGGGACAAATCCTCAAGCCCTGATGCAGCCGAATAATCCTGCAGACCAGGATATCGTTGGTCAAGGGCCTCCGACGGGAATGAGTGGTTTTGGGGATCCTTTGCCGCCAGATCAGTTTCCCGGAGGGCCGGCACCGGGCATGGGGGACCCCATGAATGCTCAGGGCAATTATCAGGCGCAAGATCCTTTTGGCGGGGGTTTTGCTGGTGGTGGTTTTCCAGGCGGAGCGCCTTCTCCAGGGCAACAAGATCCTTACAGCGGTCCTTTTGGCGGGGGTGGAGGGGAATATGGTGCTGCGCCGATGGGCGATCCTGGTGGAGAATACGCTGGCATGCAGCCCTCACTGATGACTCAAGGGGCTCCGCAGGGCGGGGAGTCTGAGCAGGAGTATGTGGGGGGGCCTGGAGTTCAAGATCCTTATGGCAGTGAGGCTTATTCAATGTATCAGCCATATCAGGAGGCGATGGGTTCAGACATGATTACTGAGATTTCTGAGCAGATTGTTGATGAGAAACTTTCTGTTTTGCATGATAAAATAGAGAAAATTTTAGATATGAGGACTATTGTCGAGGCCAATATGATCAATCTTAATGATCGTCTGAAGCGGATGGAAAAGATTATTGATCAGGTGCAGGTTTCTCTTTTGAAGAAATTTGGGGAGTATCTTACGGATGTGCAGGATGTCAAGAAAGAGTTAGAAGAAACTCAGAAATCTTTTGTTTCCATTCATAAAGGGAAGAAACATCACAAGAGTTCTAAGAAAAAATAAATTTATTCATCATACATGGGGATGAAAGCGCCTTTGTGTTTGGAGGTCGATTTGCTGCTGCCCATCGCAACCACCACTATGATTACTATCAGCAGTCCTATCATTATTATCCAACCCATTGTTTCAGGATTGTCAAATCCGAGGCCGCTTCCCCAGCCTGTGAATATGCTGTACATCTGTCCCATGATGATTATGAAGATTAATGCTGCAATGCCGAGGAGTATCCAGCCGATTGTTTTCTTAGATTGGTCCTGCACGAAAAGACCAAAGAGTATCAGCAGTACGAGCAGGACAGTTAGGCCAACGCCTAGTCGCGGCGCTATTTGGCTAAGGAATGCCTGGAAGAACCCTGCGCGGATTGAAAGAAGTCCGAGGATGATTGCCACGATTGCGTGGATTCCTTTGTTGTTGCCGAAAATTTTCATATAGGAAAGGATGCCAAAGACTATTGCGAAAACAAGGAGAAAAGGGAGTACAATATCGAAGAAGCCCATGTTTTCCCACTGGAAGAGTATGTCTGCTATAGAGCCGAATGCCATATTACGATTACTTGAATGTTGTTTAAATATGTTTCGTTGAGGGTGCATTGTAACGTTAGAGGGAGTTTTTGGAAAAGAATTTAAGGGTTGATTTCTTGGGTTTTTCATGAACGAAGACTATACGGGAGTTAAAGACAGACAAAGTTATGTTTCTACGAGTGGGAAGGAATGGGAAATATTAGTTATGGATTATACCAATGATTACTTTTCAAAAAATAAAATTCCACTGAAAGTTATTCATGGAAAAGGATTAAAGAAAAAACACCCTATTCTTTGGGACAAATTGGCTATTCCGGTTAATAATGGGAAAGTTGAAGGTGACGTTGACTTGGTGGTTGTAAACATCAGGGACGCTCACACCCCGCTCGCCGTCATTAGTTGTAAAACAAGTTTACATGGACGGTTTTCTGAAACTTTGTTTTATGCAGTTGTATGGAAAGAGATTATACAAAACTTTGTTGTTATGTTTGCTACACCAGACAAAGGTAGGCAAGCTGGAAATGGTGTTTGGGCGTCTGAATGGGGAACAGAACAGCAACCAACTAAGGATAGGCAGTTGGGAGAAAAGTATCTCGATGGGGTTTATATCAAACATGATAAAACTTCTTATGGCGGAAAAATAAAGAAATTAGAAGAGTTGCCTTTAGACTTGAA
>JAHIWJ010000150.1 GCA_018816205.1 Nanobdellota archaeon | reverse complement strand
TCGCACAATTCAGAAAAGGAGTTGTCAGAGAACCTGCAGAGTTATTGGAAGAGTCAGCCATTCAGGCACGATGTGCTCAATTATTTAATTCCGTGACTATAGTAAAGAATCTTAAAAAACTTCGGATAAATGTTCAGTATTATATGAAGAAACCGGAAGAGGTAGATGATAAATCTGTGGCAGGTTTTGTTTTGAAATGCAGGCATATTTTTAATTCGCTTTCTTTTGATGAGATTAAAGAAATAAGAAAGAAAATAACTGGTGTGATAAGTGAGTCTAAGAAGAAGAGCAGGGGTGAGGGGGAGGATGCATGAAAAGCAGTGGGATAAGATGCACATTAGGGGCATCAAAGTTTAGCAGGGTGAGCAGTTACTCAGAGGAAGCAACTGCAAGTCTCAATGTGAATCCCGGCAGCCAATATCGCGCACCCGAAGCAGCAAATGCTGAAGTTCCTACAGTTCCAAGGTTTTTTCCCTTCGGGACATTCTGCGAAAGGGGAAATTATTGTGATAGATGTACAGTAAGACGGTGTGGGGCTGGGAAAGGTGGGGAGTTGGGGGATGAGGGGGGTGGGAGATGATGGTGGAGAGAAGAAGCTTGGGGGAGATGATGAGTGAGAAGGGAGAGGGACGGATTGGTAATGGGGTGGGAAGTATGGGGGTGGGAGATGATTAAATCCAAAAGAAAACTGCTTGTGTTTGCTTCAACTTTTCCGAGGTGGAAGAAGGACACAGTTCCGCCCTTTGTTTATGAGCTGAGCAAGAGACTGACTAAGGATTTTGATGTTTGCCGTTTAGTTTAAGTTCTTTTTGTTTACGATTTTCGCGCAAGAAAAATTTATTGACGGTTTTTTTATCGATTACTTTTTTGCTGTCGGCTTCTTTTAGCAGGGTTTTTGATATGCATCCTGTAAAATAACAAATTTCAATTTCTTTCTTTCTGTTTTTAATTCTTCTCAGAAGGTCTGCAAAGTCGCCATCTCCTGAGATAAAAATTACCTTATCAATTTTGCGTTATAACAGTCTTCTATTATGTCCAACGCTGAGGATATATCATCGCCCTTAATTGTCTGATATTCTTCCCCGAGGATATTAAGGCGCGATTTTCTTGTGCATAAGGTAACCTTGAACTTGGGGATGACACGTAGTCTTTCAAAGAAGTCTTTTTGCTTTTTCCAAATCTTTTCGTTGATTTTCTTTTTAATGAGGGCGTTGTAGTAATTGACTTTAGTTAAGGTATCTTTTCCAACTAAATGCCCAATGTAACGTTCAAAATCGAATTTAGTATCAGTAAATCTCCGGTTTATGGAAGTCAGACCGCCATAGAAATTAGCTCCATCAATGTAAACAGAAACTCTTTTTGTCATATTAAAATTCCCAGTGTTCAGCACAACTGGGATACAGTGCGGGATGTCCGAAGACTTGAGGTACTCCCTGATGCCTTAACAATTGCAGATGAGCGGATTATTTAAGTTTTTCTTGTCTTAGATTTCGATATTTGTCCGCCCCTGGATTGCGTAGAATTGTCAGCATTCACTTCAACATTCCCAAGATAAAACGATAATTATATAAATATAAAAGTAATGAGAAAATCATGGAAAATGTAACTCTTGAACAGGTAAATAAAAATATTATTTTGCTGAGACAGGAAATCCAGAAAGTAGCAGAGATAGTGGAGGAATCGTATTTAGATATTGAGGATGACTTGGATTACGAAATAGAAGAATCAAGGAAAAATGACAGGAAGAAACTTATATCTCACGAGGAAATGAAAAAAGAGTTTGGTAATGACAACGATTGAGTGGAATCAAAAAGCAAGAGATTTTCTCAGAAAACTGCCCGATAACATATCTAAAAGAATTTTTGGCAAGGTTGACAAAGATGTTAGAAGCAATGTAAAAAGATTTTTGGAGACGCTGGTGGGAAAAGATTACTATAAAATCAGAATTGGAGATTATAGACTCTTCGTGGATTATTATGAAGATAAAGATTTGTTGGTGATTCGGGCTATCAGGCATAGGAAGGACGCTT
>JAHIWJ010000013.1 GCA_018816205.1 Nanobdellota archaeon | reverse complement strand
CGGTTGCACTCGATACACACAGAAACAATCGGCAAGGGTTTAGGAACTGGTGGCATGGCGATTGCGGATGGGGCCAGCAAGAGTAAACTAAAAATTAATATCCTGATCATTGTCATTGTGCCATATCCTTACGCAAGCCTCGAAAATCAGCCATGCAACTAAACCAAGTCCGATAAGTAAAGCCCATTGCCACCACATTTCAACCTCCCTTTATGCCTACAAGCCGGTCGTCTATCGGTGCCGGGATGTATTTTGTCAGGCGATAAGGGTAGAATGGATCATCCTGTTTCCATTCGCGTACCTTTTTTAGACCTTCTTCTTTAGTCATTCGGTATCTTCCAATCGGCACCCATTCCCCCTTACTCTTTACTTCGACAACCCAAATGTACATTTCCCCTCCTTTTTAGCCGGAGGCCCTACCCTAAGACCCCCGGCATATACTAGGGTCAGGTTGTTAGTGGACTCGCCAACAAAGACCGCTAATCAAAACAGAACATCCAATAAAACCATAACCAGTTGACCTTTTTATATCTGTCATTAATGAATTGCTCACCACAACAATATGGCCAAAAATGAAAAACACCAGGATTTCGTACAATTTTCATGTGATACCTCCTTTCATTTCATCTCGCCCCGCTTAAACTGGTAGGGACAGTCTGTTGGTTATATTTGTAATGATATCTGTCGCCATAAGTGTATGTTATTTCACAATCCTCTTTACGATCTCGGTGCATAGCTCTGTGTCGCGTGATTCCCAAATAATGGAACCATCTTTTACAGGTATGACAATAACAATTTTTATTTCTCGTTACTTTCATAAAAGATAACGCCAGAAATAACCGGCGTGTCTTTTTACGTCCGGTTAATTTCTTCGTTATCTGATTTAAATGAATTAAAAACCAGTTTGTCTTCAAAAATATCTGGTAAATGTCCCTTCCGCACTCCAAATTGAACTTTTATTCCAAGCATCGGAATAGGGAAAAAATACAATTGTCTTTTGGTGCGATTCCAAAAGAAACCAATCCATAAATCATACCATGTAAATATTATTGAAATTTCCATTTGTTTATCCTTATCAGATAACCATTGATTAACAGGTAGATTTGCCCTGATAGTTAGACTAAAAATTAATATCATCCTTCTTTGCATGGCGCTTGTCCCACAACCATTCAATAAAGCAGGCCAATAAATAAGCCACAGCCCCGCCTGCAAGAATTAATGCCAAATCACCTGTAGACATCTTGCCCTCTATCTTTTGCGACAGGATACCTAGCAGATACCCTTTTCAAGATGGGGCCGGTTATCAGACCTGCTAGGATGCTTACAATGAACCAGCCGAATATCCAGGCTATCCATACTTGCCACGGTGCCATTTCAATCCTCCTATTTGTCCAATATGCGCTTTAAGTCTGACCCAAGTTGTTGTTGGCAGTTATTAAGGCTACTTATTATTCTTGAAATTCGCTTACTTTGACAATTATATGATTTCATCCCTGCACAGGCCATATAATGTTCAGCATTATGCAATTCATCAACGGCTTTATGGATAACGGTTCTTGATAAGTTTAAATAATAAGAATCCATGCTACCCTCCTTTCAGGCCGGAGGCCCTACCCCGTAAAGCCCCCGGCTATTCCTAGGGTTAGGCTGTTAATTGACTAGTGACACGCTTCAAAGTGCATGGCCGATACACGCCATCTAGGTCTATATATCCACCACATTTGCACATTTCCAAACCGGTTGGATTTGCCTGCCCTAGCTTATATGCCTCTAAAATTGCAGATGCCACAGTATCAGCTAATTGCTGCCCAATATGTGGCTCAACAATTTTATCAATTCGCCGTAAAGCCTGGGCCGTCCATTGGTATGCTACTGATTCGTCCATGTAAGACTCCTTCTTCAGTCGTCATGCTTAAACATGCATAAGCCTTTGATCGTACCTCTATGGGAGCAATTGCATTCAGGCTCATCACATACACACATAGCGGATGAATCTTCTTGTTGTGGATACCTTCTTTCCGCCTCATTTTCCGCAATACGTCTATCAGCTTGCCACATTGTCGCGCCTTTACTGTGAAACTCCCACCAAGCCGCGCCCTCAACAAATACTCTGCGCGGGTCATTTGGCCCCCATGTTCCTTCACTTTTTATGCTCATGCTTCCCCCTTCAGAACAAGATGTTATACCGAAGATTTTACGCCCGTCCCGGTTTCCCCCAGTCCCCCGGCACCCTATTGTCGGCTACATTAACTCGTTATAGATTGCTCTTCTGCTTGTTGTACTTCTATCTCCATCTTGAGTAGTTCTGCTCGTTTTGCAGCACATTCAGCCAGATGTTTAAGCAATCGTGCTTCTTCAGCAGCGATCTTTTTATACTCTATTGTGTAATCTTGCATTTTTGCTCCTTTTCTTTAATATTAAAATCCAACAAACGGACGTTTTACTGGCAGGTCAGGAAGGCAGGCTCCATTTCTTTAGAGGTTAAAGGAGCGGCCCCCTTCGCCCGGCAGCCTCCCATTACTGCCAGTTAAGTTCGCACTGGCACCCGATAGGCTGATGCCCGTCCCCCATTCTGGCTCCTGAACTTTTTATGCAATTATGTGGATCAACTTCATACAGCTCCAAATATTGCCAAGGATCATGCCCTGGGCTATTTCCATGAGCTATAAACTTATTTTTAAGTATTTGCTTGCATTTGCTACATATTATTCGTAGGTGTGACATAAGGAATCCTGTGCCGGTTGTCCCTAAATTTTGTGCTGGCAGCCGACAAGTTCACCCCCTATCCTCTTACTCTGGGTGCAATGGCCGACCCCCCACTCCTGAAGGATGCCAGTAAGTTTTTGCTGGCAGTCACAAGCAGCACCGTTACTCTAGGGGACAATTAACACCCTAGACTATCAGGTAGGTGGTTGTGCTGTACCTGATGTACCCACACTTG
>JAHIWJ010000149.1 GCA_018816205.1 Nanobdellota archaeon | reverse complement strand
GCTGGATTAACATATGCACCAGTGTCCTCTGCTCGGGCACTGTAGGCTGTTGCTGCTAGTGCAACTCCTGTCAAGAATGTAGTTAGTGATCTTGCTTTCATGGTTTTTGATGTAAAAGTTCGTTTAAAAATATTGTGGGTTTTTTGTTACTTTTTTTAGTAATAAAATCTGTAGGGTGCAGGATCCGAAGTACGACTTTTCTAGAAGAAGAGTTGTACGCATCAAAAGACTATGATGGGATTGCTTCGCCATCTTGTTTCCCGTAGGTACAAACTGTACAAGGCATGGCTTTTAGCCATGAAATGCGGGGTACAGGATTCGAACCTGTGTAGGCACTAAGCCAACAGATCTTGAGTCTGTCCCGTTTGACCGCTCCGGCAACCCCGCTCTGTATGAGAAGATTTTTGGAAGTTTTAAAATGTTTGTTTATTATTGGCCTTGTTGAAAATCTTTTGAATTGTTTGCGCCCACCCTCCCGCCCAGATTGTCCGAATTTGCCACTGTGGCTGCTCAAATTCGGCAGCAATTCGCAAACAATTCGGTTTGCACAGGTTTCGGATTCCTGTTTACTCTCCTCTTGCAGAGGAGAACCCCTCTCACCATGTAAATCCTTCCCGCCCCAATTTCTAGATAAACCTCAATTTCCAATTTTTTCAACAGAGCCTTATTTCTCCTGCAGCTGTTCAATTATTTTTTGAGCGGTTTGTTCGGGAGAAAGATTTGTGGTATCAATTGTCAAGCTTGCGGTTTTTTCCTGCTCCCAATAGTCAATCCCGTATATATTGAGCCATTCTTTTCTTTCTATTTCCTGGCGTTTTTTTAGTATTTCTTCTGCGTTTTCCTTTTTCAGGTTGTCTCTTTCTGCTGTTCTCTCGGCTCTTTCTTTTAGCGAGGCAGTTAGCCAAACTTTTGGGTTTGCTTTTTCTATCATTTTTAGTGAGAGTTTTCCGTCGAATACAATGTTGCTTTGTTCGGATAGTTTTGCTTGCAGCTCGTCGATTGCTTTGTGGAGCTCGGAGCTTTTTCCGAATTCGGTTTGCCAGAGATTTAGTGCGCCGCTAGAATCGTCTTTGTTTTTTTGTTCAGGTATTATTAGTCCTTTTTTGTCGCAGATTTCTTTGAACGTTTTGTAATAGTCTTGATTGGCTAGTTTTCCTGTTGCGATGTCTTTATAGAGTCTTCCGGGGCTGAAGTGTTGGATGTTTAATTTTTCAGCAAGAAGTTTGGAAACGGTCGTGCTTCCTGCACCAGGCAACCCAGAAATCGCAATGACAGTACTCACGAAGTTGTTTGTGTTTTGAATTATATAAATTTTTGTGGTTATCTTTTATGGGCGTTTATTCTTGAAAGAACTAAGAAGATTAGGGAAATAAGTGAGCCGACAAATGGATAGATTGATGAGTTTCTTGTTTGGGGGTAAAGCAGCATCACGATTCCAATTAATGTGAAAACTAGAAAGAAAACAGAGAAATATGTTTTTGAGATGCCTCTTGCGAAGGTTTTGTCGAAGTGTTGGACGTTCTTGACTTTTTTAACATCTAGCGGTTTTTTTAGTTTGCTTATTTCAATTGTAGGGAAGAAAGTTCCTTCGTGGCCGCAATGGTTGCATTTCATAACGTTGAGAAAACCGCGTGTGATTGCTGCAGCGTTTGAGAAGTCGGTTTTTATGTCGGGAGAGCCGCATTGAGGGCAGATTTGTATTCGAGATTTGTTTTTCATTTAATTCTTAGCGGAGATTTTCTGTTTTTGTTTTTTTCGGCGGAGTTGACTTTTGAACTGAGTTTATCTTCTAAGCCTAATCTTTCTGTTAATTCTTTGTAACGGTTTCGGATTGTGACTTCGGTTATGCCTGCTACGTCGGCGACTTCACGTTGGGTTTTTTTCTCATCGTTTAGAAGTGCTGCGACGTACAATGCAGCCGCGGCTATTCCTGCAGGGCCCCGGCCAGAAGTTAACTCTGAGATGTCTGCTTTTTTTAGGATTTTGAAAGCTTCGTTTTGAGTTTTTGGACTGAGGTGCAAGATTGAAGAGAATCTTAGGATGTAGTCTTTTGGACTTGATGGTGTGACTTTGATTTTTAGTTTTCTTACTATGAATCTGTATGTTCGGCCGATTTCTTTTCTTTCAACATCTGATGCT
>JAHIWJ010000148.1 GCA_018816205.1 Nanobdellota archaeon | reverse complement strand
GATGTTGATAGGGCCTCTATACTTGAAGACACTTATCGCCGAAAGGCAACCGCTTGGGGTGAGTTATTGAGGATGGTTGATTATGGAAAATGCTGAAAAGGTTTTTGCTATGGCACAATTGGACTTAGTTGACAAGCTTTGCTTTGATTGCGGGAAGATATTAGTTGCACAGTTTGTGGCAGAGGGCATTACAATGGCTATATGCAAAGAAGAACGCTGCCCTTTTGAGAAGAAAAGGAAAAAATATTGTCTTAATGAAAATGGAAATATGGTGTGGTTAAGAAAACTAAGCAAAACACCAGCAAAATATTTTAAATGGAATAATAAACCAAAAAGAGGCGAAAAGTGATGGATAAAGGGCAAGGATTAAGGCTGTGGCTTGAAAAAAGAAGAAAACTGCTAAAAGAATGTGGGTTTTATACAGCACTTGCAGACGGAAACAAGAAAAGAGTAAATGAGTTATCAAGAATGACATTTGAAGAATTAGAAAAAGAGTCAAAAAAAGATAATGGCAACGTGATGAAGGCGATTGTAAAAGGCTATGTTGATTGGAAGAATAGCAAAGAATGGGTTTTAGAATATCGTTCATGGCTAAAAACAAAACAACAAGAAAAACAGGTGGCGAAAAAATGAGTTGGAAGAATAGTGTGTTAATGCGGCAGAGATATTCAATTACCGAAAAACAATTACAAGGACTTGTAAGATTGGAACATTATCATAGTAGAGAGTGTTTAGCAAATGCAGTAAGAAAACAACCAGAACCTGAACCTGAAAAAGAGGCGAGTAAAAAAAATGGCAAGAATGAATGAACCAATTTTAAAAAGTCTTGCAAAAAAAGTTTATCCTAATGGATTGAAAATAGGAGAAGCAAAAAAAAGAGGCGAAAAAGAAAAGTGGTTAGAAAAGGTGAAGTGAATGTTTTGGTTCGGTTTTTTGTTAGGAGTTGTTGTTGGCATTTGCTTGTTTCCGTTTGCTGTGTTGGTTTTGCAATTGTGGCCTAAAAGTAAAAAAAGTGAATGGTTGTCTTTTTTAATTTGTTTGGTGGTTGTTTTTATGTATTGTTTTGGTGCTTTTTTTAGAGTTTCGGGGCTTGGGCTAGTAGGAGGCGCAGGCGTGTGGTAGAGGAAACGAAGGAGTTTTTGGTAAAGCTTTTTTATGACGAGTTTTTGTTGTTGTTGATTGTGCGAAACAATGATAAGAATTTGGAGGCAAATGGTGGCTTGCCTTTGTGTATTTCTGATTGTGGGCCAAAATTGGAGCGGATTACGAATCATACTGTGGGGCATTCGTATCTTGCTGAGAAGTGTAAGCGTTTGATTTCGCAGGGTTTTTTGGTTCAGGAGAATGGTAAGGGTGGTCGGAAGAATTTGCGTTTGTCGCCTGTTGTTGTTCGGTTGTTTGATTGTTTGGATGAGATGGAGAGGGATTTGAAGTGATTGCTTTGAGGCGTTGTAGGGTTTGTCGGGGTTCTTTTACTTCTTCGAGGCGAAAGTGTGAGTGGTGTAATAGTATGGATACTAGGGTGGTTGTGGAATGAGTGTTGAGTCTGATTTGGAGTTTGAGATTGATTACGAGGATTCTGCTTGTACGGATTGGGTTTATTTGGAGAAGGTTTTGGAGAGGCTTGATGATGCTGGTTGTTTGTCTTCTGAGGGCAAAAAGTTTCGGCAATATATTTGGTGCAAGTGGGTGAAGGTGGTTGAATGAGTAAGGGAAAAGAAAACTGGTGGGAAAAGAAAGAGGCTACAAATTTTGAAATGTTTGTTATGACATTTGGTGCATTTTTTTTGCTTTTTGTAGGAATTATTTTAGGTTTGTCAATAATTTCTTTACAGACAAACCTTGCGGAATGTCGGGATGAGAAGTCAGATATTGAGTTGAAAGCGTCTGGTGTTTCTGTTGATTTTGTTTGGAAGGGGACAATTTTTGGAACTGAATATTTTAATGATTGTCATAAAACCGCAACTAATAAACTAAATTGTGATTCTGAATTTGGTTTAATTGAATTAATTCATAGATTAGAAGGGTATTATGAAAAAAGAGCTGAACAATTTCAAGAGTGGCCTAAGACAGAACAGCAGCCTGTTCGAGAGTGCGTTTGTAGTTTTGGTGAAAATTGTGAAGGTTGTAAAATTATTAATGGAAGGGAGTATTGTTATCAGGAAATTTGTGATTATGCAAAATGCCAAGATTCAAATCGTCGTATATGTAATGTGAATGGGAATACTTCTTTGTGTACTCCTGATTGGTGTGATGAAAATCTAGGTAAGTGCGAACCATTGTTGTATCCAGAAGGGCAG
>JAHIWJ010000147.1 GCA_018816205.1 Nanobdellota archaeon | reverse complement strand
GAAGACTGTCAAGACAAGCATTGGGAAAGGGCTTCAGCCCCTAAACTTGTTGAGGGTATGCAAAAAAGAATTGTTGATTTTGCAACTTAAAACGCTGAGGGCTTTAGCCCTCGGTAGTTTACATTTTTCCTTCCCATGTTGTAACTCAAGAATAGAAAATCTAATCTATTTAACTTTCTTCAACTTCTTCGGGAGTGTCGTCGCCTTCGCTTTCTTCTTCTAAATGTTCTCTTGGTGTCAATGCAAACCAACCCGTATTAATATTGTCTTTTAATGCTTGTTTCATTATATCGTGCGATTGTTTAATTGAAGGCATTAAATTTTCCATATCTTTGTCGTTAAAGATTGTTGATGTTCCCCAATTTTCGTGATTTGTATAGTTTCTCACATTTTCTAAATTTTGTTGGTTAGTATAAACATCTACTTTAACACTTGTCTTTTGTAATTTTATGAAGATAAACATTTTTTCAGGCGAATAATAAGTTATTGCTGTTCGTGAGAATTTTCTAAAAATCTCTGGATTAACTTTTATTATTTCCTCGTGTAGTTTGTTATAGAGTTGTTTTACATTTTCATTAACGTTTGAACGAACAAAGTGATGCGTTATATCATATTCGCTTTTCTCTATCTCTTTTTCTGGTGCTTTAATCTGCCTATTCTTTATTTCAGGGTCTTTTATTATAGATTTTAACTCAATAATCTCAATACCTTCTATCTGTTTTTTCTGTTCGGGCGTTAAGTCATCAATCCAACAAACAATAATATCACACTCTTTAGGGTTGTGTTTATGTAAGATAAAATTACTGCTCATATATTCAAATTCAATATAAACTTTTTTCCAACCTGTCCCAGTATATCTTCTTGCTATGCAATCAGGGTATTTTATTCTGACTTCTTCAATATACATATTCAAATCTTCTAACAACCTTCCAAACAAAAAAACTACGCCCTGTTCATTTATCGGACTATAAACTAATCCTCTAAAGTTAATCAATTCTCCAACTATGCTATCTTCTTTAGGCATAAAATTAAGCGTAAAATAGCTTATTTAAGTCTTTACGTGCCTCAACTCCCGACACTTAACAGCTTACCTATCTCCCGAAAACTTAACACTCTCTCGTTGTGAAAACTTTAACGGGATTAAGTGTACCTGCCATCAACAACCAGAGTTGTCCCAGTAATGAAGCTTGCATCATCCGAGGCCAAGAATAAGACGGCTTTAGCTATCTCTTCTGGTTTGCCGAATCTTTTCATTAGAATATGTTCAGTTTCTTCAGTGATGTAATCTTTAGGCAGCCCTTTATTTATATCTGTGTTAATCCACCCCGGCGCAACGCAATTAACTCGGATATTTGGGGCCAATTCTGTTGCCAAGTTTTTAGTTAAACTTATTACGCCTGATTTTGAAGCATCATAATCTGCAGACTCTGTGTCCAAAGTGTCAAGGCCATTTGTCGAAGAAATATTAACTATGGCTCCGGTTTTTTCTTTTTTCAAAAAAGGGACAGAGTATTTAGAACATAGAAACACGCCGATCAGATTTACCCCAAGCGTCTTAATCCACTGATCCACGGTTTTTTCAAAAAGAGGAATGTCAAATACAATTCCAGCATTGTTTACTAAAATATTGATCTTTCCAAATCTTTTAACTGCTTCCGAAATCATATTCTTAACTTCTTCTTCATTAGAGACGTCACCCTTTATAGCAATAGATTCAGACCCGATTTTAGAAATCTCTTCAACAACCTTGTTTGCTTCTCTTTCGGCGTTATTGTAATTTACAATAATCTTCGCCCCCTCTTCAGCAAACAACAAAGCAGTAGCTTTTCCTATTCCCCGGCTTGCGCCGGTTATTAATACAACTTTATCTTTAAATCTCATCATAACATTTAGCTCTTCAACTTTTTAATCTTTTTCATGCGATAGCCTCGCCAGGATTCGATCCTGTATGTCCGAGGAACGAGGATATTCCAAGTTCCTAAATAGCCCTGCCAGGATTCGAACCTGGGTCGACGGAGCCAGAGTCCATCATACTTGACCGCTATACTACAGGGCTTCTAAAACCTAAGAACAAATTCTATTTTAAAACTTATGCATGATCCCGCTCATGCAAAACATCTTGATGACCTTCCATCAACCTCTTCAACAATTCATGCGCATTCCTTGCACCCTCTCTCTCGAAATCTTTTTTCTTAAGACCATATCTCTCAATCAATTGGGCGGTGTGTATCCCTCCAAAGAAATGCGGCGTGATAACGTAAGTCGCTCCCTCTTCATACAACTGCAAAGAATCTTCAATCTGGTGCGAAACAACTATAATTATTGCCTTGTCATTTATTTCTTTAACTTTTTTAATGAGAAACTTATTCGTTCTGACTTCAGGTATTGTAGAAATCACCATCCTTGCATTTTTTATCGGCAAGTCCTCAAGCAGCTCTGTATCTTCTGCGTCCCCATATCTGCATTCCACCTTGGCTCGTGCAAGATTCAAAATAGTTTCAGGGTTATTATCGACGACAAGAAACTTTTTGTTGATAGCCCTAAACGCTTTCTCAAGACTGAAACCTATTCGATTGTAGCCGAAAAGTAAAATTTCGTGGTCGTCGCCTTTGTGATACTTCCCTTCGTCTACCTTCCTTCCCTTTCGTTCAAAGATTCCTAGATAAGGCGAGAGAGTCTCATACAGCCACCTGCTATTCATAATTGCATAGCTGGACCCAGCCATAGTTATCAAACCAATCACCGTTACAATTGAAAGAATCTCTGGTTCCAATTGTCCGACACTAATCCCCAGCGCAATTAGGATGAAAGAAAACTCGCTAATTTGCGAAACTGTCAGGCCAGCAAGGAACCCGTTTCTTTTAGTGTACCCTAAAGCCCCCATTAAGGTCATAACAATCAGAGGATTCCCTATCAAAACAAAAAGAGAAAGAATTATTATCGGGAAAATCGAGTTGCCGATGCTCTCAAATTGCAACTGCGACCCTAAAAGGATGAAAAACATAAGTAGGAAGAAATCTCTAAGAGGCCTCATTCTTGAGCCGACTTCATACCTGTACGGCGAAACAGACAAAGTGATTCCCGCGATAAGTGCTCCAATCTCAATGGAAAATCCGAAGTAATCAAACAAACTTGCAAGTGCAAAAGCCCACGCAACAGAGAACAAAAGCAAAAGTTCCTGTGATTTAGCAATGCGCTTAGTTGCCGGTTTAAGGATAAATACGCTCACCAGAAATAATCCTGCGATAAGCAAAACGCCCGTCACAACTTTGCTAAACGCCAAAGTGTAAAAGTCGGCAGTGCTCTCGAAAGAAGAGACAACCATCAAAAGCAAAATTGCAACTAAATCCTGCACAATCAAAAACCCAACAGAAATTTTACCATATAATGTTGAAGTATCGCCTTTATCCGAGAGAAGCTTCATAATAATAATCGTCGAACTAAACGCCAAGGCAATAGAAATGTAAGCTGAAGTCAGATAAGAAAACCCGAGTATAACAGATATCATAAAACCGACAATAAAGGTAAAAATCAACTGTCCAAGGCCCGTAACGAGAGAAACCTTTCCAACCTCTTTTATGACCTTTGGGTTAAGATTCAAGCCCACCATAAAAAGTAAAATAGCAACACCCATGTGGGCAAAGGTCTGCATACTGTCGATGGACTGCGCCATGTCAAAAACATAGGGGCTGACAAGAATTCCGGCTAAAATGTATCCAATAATCAAAGGTTGTTTAAGCGCCCTAACAATCATCGAAACTACAAGTGCAATAACTA
Source organism: Nanobdellota archaeon (assembly GCA_018816205.1). Lineage (GTDB taxonomy): Archaea > Nanobdellota > Nanobdellia > Pacearchaeales > GW2011-AR1 > UBA73. The sequence goes on along the minus strand of JAHIWJ010000147.1, from coordinate 469 downwards.
AAACCAAGCTTAACTGAACAAATATACTATCCACTACCATATCGCGAAGGCACCTCCGGTGCCGAGTGATTGAAATCCGCAGACGGATTTCATTTTCCTCTTTTCCAACAAAAGAAGCTAAAGGAGATATTTAAACCTTACAGAAAAGAATTTATACCTCTTAACTCTGGCTTAAATGGTGAAACATGTTTGGTATCTCTAACATCCCCATCAGCCTATTGGTTGCAGCAGGAGTAGTTGTAGCTTTGATTTTCATATTTCGCTCAACAAATCAGTCTTCTGTGCTTTCGATGATTAAGAGAAACTTCTTTTATTTCTTTCTTTTCCTTTTCATTGCAATTTTCGTAATCACTGCAATAAACATTAACAGCACCTATTCGTTCGACTTCACAACTCTCGACGGCTGGAGGGGCCTATTCAAAGTTTACCTTAGCTGGTTTGGAAGCGTATTAAGCAATCTAGCAAAAAT
>JAHIWJ010000012.1 GCA_018816205.1 Nanobdellota archaeon | reverse complement strand
GATTGCACGCAATACAGCCGGGAAAGGAGCTTTGATGAAGGTTTCAACGAATTAACTTTCCGTGCAAAAGACAGAGCAAACAATGAAGCCTATTTCACAGTCTCATTCAGCATTGACAGCAAAGATCCTAAGGTAAGATCTCTGCAGCCAGACAAAGGCTTTGCATCCGGAACTTTCAGCGTTTCATTCGATGAAGACAACCCTGACGAACTAATCCTCCACTATGGAAACTTCGACACCGGCTACAGGGACCACGCATTCAACCTAGCAGCAGACTGCGCGCCTTCAACAAGCGACACCGAGTGCACAACTCATGTCAATCTTGCCGACTACGAAGGTCAGCAAATCGAAGCCTACGTAACCCTCACAGATTTAGCAAGCAACATGGACGAAACAAACCACGTAAACCTCGACGTAGACAATAACCCTCCGATAATAAATTCGTTAGATTATGCCATTCAGGGAAAAAAAGCAACATTCACATTAAACATTAACGAACCCTATTTCTCCAAGGCAATTTACATCGACTATTCCGAGAGCAATCCCCGCGAAAAAAATCTCTGCAGCAGATTAGTAAATGACATATGTGAAGATACGGTCAGCTTCAACAAAGAAGGAATCCACGATGTAACTATTATCGTAAGGGACAAAGCAGGAAACGAAGCAACCCAGCAGGTTTCATTCTTCACAGACTCAAAGAAGCCAAAAATCAGGGATATCCTGCCAGACAGCGGATTTGCTTCAGGAATTTTTGAAATAGAATTTGAAGAAAGCAATCCAGAGTCGCTCACGTTGGAATACGGAAACCTTCAGACAGGATTCAGGACACACGAATTTAACCTGGCAAACTGTTTGGCTGATCAGGACAATTACTTCTGTTCAGAGCAGGTAAACCTTGCAGACTACGATAGTCAAAAAATAAAATACACGTTCACGCTAACAGATTCAGCAAGTCAAAGCGTAGCGAAATCACAGGAAAATCTCGCAGTAGACATTTCCTACCCAATAATAAACTCTCTAAACTACACAATCGAAGGGAAAAACGTTTATTTCATAATTTACATACAGGAGTCTTACTTGGACGAGGTAACCTACATTGACAACTCAGAATCACGGCCTAAAGAAAAAAGACTATGCAACAAACTAGTCAACGGCGTATGCGAAAAAAAGATACCCTTTAATAAAGATGGCAATCACGACGTCACGATAACTGTAAAAGACAAGGCAGGCCATGTCTCAGCGCAAAGCATTCAGTTCTTTACTGACTCAAAGAAACCAAAAATAACAATGGTCTCGCCTGACGATGGCTTCGCTTCAGGCATCTTTGAGGTTGAGTTTCAGGAGGAAAACCCGACACATGTCTTTTTGTCATATGGCAACTCCGACATGGGCTACCCGACAATAGAACTATCCCTTGCAGACGAATGCACTCACGATGAAGATGAATACTATTGCTCAAAACAATTAGATCTATCCGCCCACGAAGGTCAAAAAATAGAATACCTATTCACAGTAATAGACAGAGCTTATCAGGGAGATTTCGCTGAAGAAAAAAACCTGCTCGTGGATACAACATCCCCCATAGTTAACTCGATAAATTATGAGGCCAGCGGCAACAAGGCCGACGTTATCTTATCCGTAACAGAACAAAACCTCGATAAAATAACCTACATGAACCTAGACGAACTAAGGCCTCGAGAAAGAATTTTCTGCTCTAAACTCAACTCAGACAGCGAATGCAAAAAAAGAATAACTCTGCAGCCAGGCACAAATCGAATTCAATTCTCTGTTCTAGACAAAGCCGGAAACTTAATCGTTCAGCAGGCCACAATAGAAAATTAACCAAGACAATCCTTATACTTGAGCATTCCCCGATATTTCCACAACAAAGAAGTTTGTGATGAATGCATCTCAATTTCCAAATCGCCGTTAGCGTTTGCATTCTGTATCATTTCGCATAGCCCCAAAGAAATCTGATTTGCATAACTTGATGGAAGTGAGATAGTCAAATCCGGATTAAACGGCCTGCCAACAGCTACAGAATCCTTAGACAGAGTATAATAACCGTCCCCTAATTTCAACTCAATAGAAGCCTTGCCCGGAAGGTCTCTGACCATATCGCTATTTGCCAAATCGGAAATGCCATAGCCATCAGCGTTATTTCCCACCACAGCCCTCTTTCCATCTTGCCTGATTGCTTGAGCAGAAACAGCCCCCGAATCGACGATAAACCCCCTTGCGAGCATAAGCGCAATCACAATAATCACAGATGCCGAAATGAACAGGACCACCCTCACCTTCGGTCTGCTGAAAAAACAGCCGTACGAGGCAGCCATTGGCTTTTCTGCTTCAACATTCATGAGCCATTGAGAAAAAACACATTTTTAAAACTATTTCCTTAAGAAAAACAAGAATTTATTTTTATTAAGTTAAAGTGGTAAATCACATTTAAATAAACACTCTCCGTGCAAAGTTCGATGAAAAAAGAGAAAATACTCTTAGTTTTAATTGTAGCCATCTTGTTTTTTTCAGTAAGTTCTTCAGCAGTTTTGGCGGACACAAACGAAGTTTTGATTAACGAATTTGTAGCAGAACCGCAGACAAACTGGGATGGCAGCGGCGGAGTGGGTGCAAGCGATGAGTGGATAGAGTTTTACAACCCGGCAACAAGTTCAGTGAATATAGACAATTGGTTTCTCGTAATGATTGACGCAAATAACGCCTCTCAAATCCTCTCAGGCACAATTCCTGCAGGAGGCTATTTCATAATTCAGAATCCTTCAGGTTCTCTTGACACAAACGGAAGAATAGAACTGTACGATGAAACAAACACATTAATAGATTCGGTCACCTACGGAACATACAACGACGGCGACGTTCTGGACAACGCCCCAGACGGAAATTCAAATACAATTTTCAGCGAATGCCTCGCCAGATACCCCAACGGCATAGACACCGGGTCCGACCTCAACGATTTCACAAAAACTCTTTGCACCTACCAGAGCAGAAACAACGTAACATTCACACCAGTCAACATAACAGACTTTCCGGCCGAGCCATCGTGCGCTCTTGAAACAGACAACATCGTCGTCAAAGCAGACATTTTTGGCAGCATAGCTCAAGTGACTCTCTCATTAAACACAGACGGAACATGGACAAGCATCGTCCTGCCGGGAACAAGCGAAGGCCAATATACCTACACAATACCCGCGTCACAAACCATTGGAAACACCCTGACAGAATGGCAATTCTCAGTCTTAGACGCAACAGGAAATATAACCTTCGGACAGATTAGTTCGCTCCAAATCAATTCCATAACCAATCTGCAAATATTTCCTCCAGAACCGACCGGCTTAAACGGCTGGTACACCCTAGAGCCACAATTCGAATTATCCAGCCCTTCAGCCGCGCAAATACTTTACCGCTGGGATGGAGAATACTTTGCCTACACCGCTCCTTTCGGCTTGGAAGGCACACCAAACGACGGCAACACCACCGGCGGCACATATATGCTTTACTATCATTCAGACGTATGCAGCGAGCAAGAGAGACAATTTTTAGGCAGATTTGACTTCAAAAACCCCGAGATAAAAGACCTTTATCCAACTCCAGGCTCACTAATCTTTAATGAACCGCCAACAACGATAAGTGCCTACCTCGATGAAGTTTATCAGGGGAACTCTGGAATAAACATCTCGTCAGTAATTATGGAAATTGACGGAGCAGCCGTGCAATCGTCCATTAACAAATCTGGAGCGCTGGATGCTATCGTTGCTTTCAAGGGCAATCTCACCGACGGAGAGCACGAAGTGATGGTTTACGCAGAAGACTTGGCAGGAAGAACTTCTTTACTAAGCTGGAATTTCGAACTAACAACCCCAACAGTGTTTAGCATGAACATCAACAATCCAGAAGAAAGAATCTACATGGATAAAAGAATTCCCTTCAACATAACTCTTTCAAGAGAAGCTGAGGAAATCTCATACATAAACGAGAACGATCCGCACCCGCAATATAAGCGGCTATGCAGGAACTGCGAAGAATTTGGTTTTAACAAATCTCGCTTCAAATCTTTGAGAGAGGGTGAAAACACAGTAACTTTCCAGGCAGTAGACGGAATCGATGTCATAGAACAAACACTCTCTTTAGTAATTGACTCAAAAGACCCGCAGATTAAAAAAACAGAACCTCAAAGTGGACTCGCATCAGGAGAATTCACAATCGAATTTGACGAAGAAAATCCCCTCTCATTAAAAATAAATTATGGAAACTCAGAACTGGGTTTTGATGAATCCGAATTTAACATATCTGCAGAATGTCAAAAAGACAGGACTTACCTCTGCACGAAAAATTTAGATTTATCTAGATTTGACGGAACAGAAATAGAATACTATGTAACTCTTGAAGACATTGCAGGCAACACAGACGAAAGCCGTCCAAGAACACTGAATGTCGACATAGCAGGGCCAGTAATCAACGCATTTGATTTTCAGGTTGAAGGCAAATACGCAACATTCTCCCTCGACATAAATGAACCCTACTTAGATGAAGTTGTATACAAAGACCTGCTTGAGGAAAACCCAAAAGAAAAAAGATTATGCAAAACTCTTCAGAATGGAATCTGTCAGAAAAAGATATCCTTCCGCGAAGGAGACCACAAAGTAATCGTGATTGCTAGAGACGCGGCTGGGAACGAAGCAGAAGCCCAAGCAAACTTCTTGACAGATTCAAAAATTCCTAAAATAAAATCAACAGCACCAAAAAGAGGGTTCGCATCCGGCGAGTTCGAAATAATCTTTGAAGAAGTCAACCCTTCAGAGTTGTTCTTGAATTATGGAACCCCTCTTGACAAAAGACAAACTGCGGTT
>JAHIWJ010000146.1 GCA_018816205.1 Nanobdellota archaeon | reverse complement strand
ACCGCATCCCCTTAACCGTCGGAATTTTCTCGCGCTCTTCGACACCAACGATCGCAGGCAAAAACAGACCCGCATCAAAAAGCAAAACATCCTCTCCGTATTCTAAGGCAGTCATGTTCTTACCCACCTCGTTATAACCCCCGATCGTATGAATTTTCATAATAATCAAAAAGTAAAGAGAGGTTTAAATAGCTTTGGAGAAAAGAAAATTTATTAACTTCAAAAGACCTTAAATTCTTATGAAACAAAGAGGTCTAGGTTCATTTCTATGCATCTTAGGGATATGCTTAGCATTTATCGCCGTAATAGTCATCTTTTTCTTCTTCTTCACAGGAAAAGTAAATTTTTCTCCGTCCGAAGAGCCAGTAACCCATCTTGCCTGTATTGATAATTTTTGTTCAGTTGTTGAAGGCGTAGGAGTAAACGAATGCTCTCCGGAAGGTTCATTCTGTGGTTGCATTGACACAGATTTAGATGAAGACCATCCAACAGGAATGAACTTCTTTATGCAGGGCACAGCAAGAAATGCCACATTATCAAAAACAGACAGTTGCCTGCCCGGCGGAAAACTAGCCGAACACGTTTGCACAATTCATAATGAGATTACAAAATTTGAAGTAACCTGCGAATCTTTGGGAAGCTACACCTGCGTTGAAGGAAAATGCTTCCCAGACTATTTAGAACTGGAAGACTGTAGGGACACAGATGGCGGATTAAACTACCAAGTAGAAGGAAAAGCTAGCAACGGAAAGGTCCGGCTGGCTGACTACTGCACAGGCGAAGGAATGCTTGTTGAAACTTACTGCCCATCGGCCGGCGAAGAGATCCTCCTTGGCCTATTTGACTGCAAAAATCTTGGCAACTACGTCTGCGAATATGGAGCATGTGTGACTAAAGTTTAGAGCAAACTATAAATAGCTTCTTTGCGATTTTAAAATATGCCGCAATATCAAGACCCATTGCACAAGTCCCACAAGAATCATCGAAACGCACTTTATGCCTTAGTTGTTATGCTTGCAATTCTTCAAACCGTTTCCTTCATAATAATCAGCATGCAGGTATCCAGACTAAATATCAAACTCGATGATGAAATGCAGCGGACAACAATCGAGCTAAAGCAGTTCACTACAAATGTTGTAGAGACCTACGACTCCGTTTACCAGGAAAACTTCAATCAGATATCTGGAGCAATTATCCAACAACAAGAATCATTTGACGAGGAGTTGAAGTTAATAAAATCAGCCCAGGAAGACTTCTCTGGCGTGGTCGAAGATGTAGTCCAAAGCGTCGTTACAGTTAAAACCACTGATTCAATCGGCACAGGTTTTTTCATAAATCCTGAAGGATATATCGTAACAAATTATCATGTCATTCGCGACGGAGAAGACTTCATAGAAGTTATAACCTACAACAAACAAATGTACCAAGCACGATTCATCGGCGCAGATGAAACAAGAGACCTGGCCTTATTACAAATACCTGGAACTTACAACGCTCTCAAACTTGCAGAGGATGACGAGATTCAGGTCGGAAAAAAAGTCATTGCCATTGGTAATCCTCTCGGATTGTCTTTCACAGTCACAGAAGGGATAATCTCAGGCATCAATCGCCTAGGCCCAAGCGGTCTTGCAGAATACGTTCAAACAGACGTCTCCTTAAACCCAGGTAATTCCGGCGGTCCGCTCATAGACACCAGAGGAGAAGTCGTCGGTATAAACAACTTCAAAATCGGCGGCGCCGAAGCGCTCGGATTCTCGCTAGAAAGTCCGGTCATAAAACAACAAATTAACGAAATCGCCAACAAAACAATAATACCTTAAAATGAAACTAAAACTGAAACCATCCGCGCGAATTAACCGCCACTACCTTCTCATCGAAGCGAAGAATAAAGGTGAAATAGAAACAGCAATTCTCGATTTCATCGGTATCCTCGGCTGGGCAAAGGCCGCGCCAGCGTTCGTAAAAACCACAAAAAGAGGATTTGTCCTAGCAGTAGAAAGAAAAGAAGTAGCAAACGTCCGGGCGGCCTTCGAAGCTTCTGAGAAACAAATAAAAATCCTAAAAGTTTCAGGCACAATAGACAGAGTAGAAAAATAAAAGGTTTTGAACATGAGACAAATAAAAAACAAAAAAGCCCAGGGAGTTTTTGGTATGTCCTTTAGCATGATATTCTCTATATTTATAATAATTTTCATAATCTCCGTAGCATTTTTCGCTATTCGCCACTTTGTCGGATTATGGCGTTGCTCAAGCGTCGGTCTGTACTATGAAGACCTGCGTGAAGAAGTTCGCGACGCCTGGTCCGCAACATCTGGCTGGTACCAGGACGAGTGGACTGGAGAACTTCCTTCAGGCATGTTCGGAACCGGCATTACACACGTATGTTTCGGGGATCTTTCAGCCACGACAGATCCAGGAAGCTGGGCCAGCATAAAGGATGAATTAATAAAAAAATATCGATACAATCCCAACGGAGGTGAAAATGTTTTCATGTATCCTCCAGATAAGGCTTGCGCATCAGACCTCGGAGCAATAACCCTCAAGTGCAACGGAGCAGACTGCATGACAACCGAAATTTCAGTAAACACTCCAAGCGGAGTAGTAATGCAACCTAAATTCTTCTGCGTAGAAGTAAAAAAAGACGGTAAAGTAAGCGTCTGGCTTGTAAAAAAATCCACAGACTACAAGGTAACTGTCAGAGATACCGCACCATAAAGTCACAAGTTTTATAATCTTCCCACTCTTCCTTGAAAAATGGAAAAGAGGGGTTACGAACTTAGTTTTAGTTGGATATTTACGATTATTGTCGGAGCATTCATTATCTTTTTAGCAATTTATTTTGCAATAAGGTTAGTTAGCACAGAACAATTTAGCAGGGAAGCAAAAGAAGGAAAAAGCATCGGCATTCTCCTAACTCCGGTCGAAACACAAGTTGAAGAAGGAAAATTCGCAAAAATCCTCCTAAGAGATAAAACTGTTTTGTTCAACAAATGCGAACCGCCCGCAACAACAAACCCCTTCGGCTCACAAAACATTGGAACCAGCGTAAACCCTCCGATAGGTCAGAGAGTCTCCTTATTAAACGGCACCATGAGCACATTCCATAACAAATACATTTTCACAAGCTCCTACGGAATACAAGGCGATGAAGAGATGTACGTTCTGTCAAAACCCCTCTGGCTTCCTTTCAAGGTAGCAGACCTTTTAATAATCTGGAGCGATCAAGAAAAATATTGCTTCAAAAATCCCGTCCCAGATGCTATTAAATCCAGGCTCCAAGCATTGAACTTAGAAAAAGTAAGGATTTCTACAACATGCGACGCAGACGAAATAGACGTCTGTTTCACCGGCGGGACAAGCTGCACAATTAACGTTGACATAAATCAGCATAAAGTTACAAAAGTTTCAGCACCGCCAATGTACTATCTCGACTCCCTAGAAGACGACCCCTATGCAATGCTCTACGCCGCGATTTTCTCAGACCCAGCAAACTACGAATGCCAAAAAGCAAGAATTCTAGCCCACATAAGAGAACTAATAAAATTATATCTCTACAAATCTGAAAAGATTATTGTTCAAGGAAGTACAACTGGATGCAGCAGCAACTCCTTAACTTACCTTGGGCTGCTCGACACTCTTGTGGGGCGCGTGTTGTCAGGTACTTCAGACCTAAATGATATCAACCAGTATGTACAATCCGACCCAGACTTCAAAAATTTCCAAACCATTGGAGGAGGTAGAGGCTGTGAACTCTTCTAAAAAGGCCCAGATGAAAATACAGCAGATGGCGTTCATGCTTGTAGCTATAATGATTTTTTTCGGCATGGTCGCGATAATTTATTTCACAATCGTTGTGGCCAAACTTCAAGGCACTGTAGACGATTTGCGAGAGCAAGAAGCCAAAGAACTCGCCAGACAAATGGCCGGCACCCCAGAATTAATGTTCTCTAAAACAGGATTCTCAGAATCTTCAGCAGTAGACTTCGATAAAGCTCTCGCGCTAAAGGAGCAAGACGTCTACAAAACAAAATACTGGAATTTAGACTTCTTAATGATTGAAAGGCTTTACCCTCCTCCAGACCCAACCCAGGAATGGTGCAACATCAACAACAGAGAAACCTGCCAAAAACTCTTGCTTATCGGAAACATTCCCTCAAATTCGGGCGGCCCAGACGGAACGCAAACTTCCCCTATAGTCCTGGTAAGGTGGGACTCTAACTTACAAACCTTCAAATACGAATTAGGAAGAATTCACGCCCTTGCACATGATTCAACAAAGTAAAAACAAAAAAGCCCAGGAAGAAATGGTCGGTTTCGTATTGATAATGCTCGTAGTTGCAATAATTTTCTTGATTTTCTTGGGGTTATATCTAAGAGGCGCTTCAAGCGCCGATCCAAAAGAAAACAAAGACGTAGCCGCCTTTTTAGAAGCCGTCTCAAAAGTCACAACACCCTGCGGAACAGTCCCACAAATGCCCTTTGACGTAACAGAACTAATCCCTCAATGCCTCACAAATCCTAGTTTATGTTCAAACGGAAGGTCAAGGTGCGAAGTCCTAAAAGAAACACTTAAAGAATCCATTGAATCCAGCTGGAATTTCAACAGAGACAGTCCAACGAAAGGATATATCATGCAAATACTTCAGGAAACAAGCTCAGGAGAAGCGGATGCAATTCCCCCAATTTCGGGCGGGCTTATAACCTCAGATAAAATTTACGCTTCCCAAGAAAAGCCCCTCCCAGGAGGCATAATATTAAGACTTATTATCTATCGCTAGTTATAATTTTATATGGATATACATTGAGTCCACAATTAAAATCGGCCTCATCCTTTCTCTTTTTCCAGACTTTTCAGCAACTATATCAATAAAACCGAATTTTTCCAACAGTTTAATATCCTCTTTGACTGACTTAAAATCCCTCCCCAAGATTTTTGCCAGCTCATAAATTGACTTTGGCTTCTTATTCTTAATTGTATTAATAACTCGTGCTTTTTCGTTACTTAAAATTCTTCTCACAGTTTTAAGCCCCTCAAAGTCATATTCTTTTTCACCAGTAAACCTGCTAAGCAGAGCATTAAACGTGCCTCCCTCGTCGATAATCGTGATCTCTCTTACCTTTGATTTGCCCGCCATTTTGTATAGTGTATTTATTCAAACACATATCTACGTAAGACTATTAGTATTTATATGTTTCTTTTTCCAATATATGTAAAGGAAAAACCAGTATAGAAAAATAAACCAAAATCCTCTCCCCCAAAGCACCTGTCGAAACTGCCAGTAACACCAAAAGCTTTATAAACAAACGTTCAAAACTCGAACGCATACACCAGGATTGAATCAAACTATAGAAAGCTTTTTAAAAGGATTTTTGCTGTTCTAGTTTAACCTTATTAGGCTTTAACGTCGACAAGGTCGGCGTTTGGCGGGTCGAAGGGACCTCCATGTCAATGAAGTTGACGTGTGGTTTCGAAGAGACCTCCTCGAAGAGGGTGTCCTGCGGGACTGCCGATAAGTAAAGCTGAAAGGAGGATAAAAAAAATTGAGATTTAAAAAGATTGCGAGCGTGTTGGCTAGCGCAGTTATGGTAACTTCTACCATTGGTTTTGCCGGTTTGACCGCTGCTACCATGTATCCAGACCCATTTGTCGGGAGCAACGGTAGCCCTGATGTGGCTATTGTTTACGGTAGTGGAGTTGGACAACAACAAGATATGCTTGCTGTAGTTGACATTCAAACGAACTTGAATGCAGTAGCAGTTGAGCGAGGATTTACACAAACAGCAGAGCTTGGAGATGGCGAAAGTTTCCAGATTGCTAAACCAAATACAAACGAATTTAATCTTGGTAATACAGCTAGCAGCATATACAGCACATTAGATGATGACCAATTGCCAAATATACTGAAGGCAGGAACTTATGAAAACGACGCAGGCAAAGAATTTGATTACACTCAAAAGATTGGCCTTGCTGGTTGGACATTAGTTCACTTTCAAGACTCCGAATTCAAGGATGATGAACCATCAATTGGATTCGTCTTTTCAAACGGAGACGCTATTCTGAACTACACGTTGGACTTTAGTCCAGACGATGCAGAAGGAGGAACTGGCTTTACAGACTTGGAAACAACCGACATCGAGATGCTAGGCAAGATATACAATATTCTAGACGCTGGTGTTACTGGCGGCAATGTATACCTTACTCTTCTTGATTCATCAAACTCCGTCACTCTAAATGAAGGAGACGTGGAAAACGTTGTTATCGGTACTGAACCATTAGAAATTTCAGCACAGGTTTTCAGCGCCACACAGGTAGTTTTCACAGTTAACGGCGTAGTAATGGATCCTATGAATTCAGGTACAACTAAGAAGGTGCCTGGCATAGCTGACACTTACATTGGTGTTAAGTCCATTCTCTACACTGAGAGAGCGACCGGTACAAACCAGGTTCAGTTCAGTGTTGGCAGTGGAAAAATCGAGCTTATCAACGGGCAGGAAGTACAAATCAATGATGATGACATCAGCGATATATATCCTGACTACAAGATCAATGCTTACATCACCAACAGTTCTACTGATATAGACAGTATTAAGTTGCAGTGGCTTGCAGACGATGATCTATGGGTCTCCGATGGCGTTGAATTGACAATGCCTGGCTTTAACGCCATAAAGGTATTGATGACTGAATTCTACACTGATAAACAGGAAAAAGTAGAATTAAACACTCACAATGACTATATGGGCGTGAAGGTTCAGATGTCTGATGGACAGGTAGAAATACCTTTTATCTACACAAACGGCACGGATTTCACGTTGATTGGTAAGGATTCAGACGAGTTGCTCGTTACAAACCAATTGGGTTCTACTACACAAAGAACACTTAGCTTCGACATGGATATTGACAAATACTTCGTAGCTACCTGGATTTCCGGAGACGACTCCGAATCATATGTGCTAGAAGTCACAAAGATAGATGACTCTGACGGATCTAAGAACACTACAACTATCAAGAGCGCAGCTGCGGGAAGTACCGAAGCGATTAGCCTTGATATTGGTGATTCAGACACAATTGGAAACGAGATAGAAATCACCTTACTAGCTGCTAGTGAAACTCTGAAGAACGCGACGTTGAATATCACGAGAGCAGGTGGCACTGGCGCTGTCTACATTGATAGACTTGTCACTAAAGAAGGCCTCAAGGTGCAATTACCATGGTATCACACAAGTGGTGCTACTGGAGATGGAGCCTTGGACCTTACATCTGACACAGCAGATATATGGAAGATGAACTTCACAGAGGAAACTAAGGATGGAGATATCAATGCTGGTGTTTCTATGTGGGCGCAGGTCGGAATAAGCGGCAACGCTAAGACTACAGTAAGTTCAGTAAGTGATACCCTATTCAGCGGAGCTCAAGACTTCGAGGTTGGCGATTCAGATGACTGGGTTGGATACTTGTTATCAGACCTTGCTACAAAATCACTCTACAAAACAAGTGGAGATGAAGACACACTAGAACTAACATATCACGGAACAGAAGCTTATGGAATGGTTTACGTTGCAGAAGGCGACTTATCCGTTGGTTCAGGTGATGGTGGCGCAGTCGGATCAAGCGCATTGATCCTTGACTCTGAAGCTGTTCCTACGAACAAGAATCTAATTGTTGTTGGAGGTAGCTGTGTTAACGATGTTGCTGCAAGTTTGCTCAACAGAGCTTCAAGGTTCTGTGGAGACGAATGGACAACAGCAACTGGAATCGGCACCGATACATTCTTGATTCAGACTTTCTCCAGAACTGGAGGAAAGGTTGCTACACTAGTAGCGGGCTGGAGCCAAGTTGACACTAAGAACGCTGCTACAGCATTGACAACACTTGACAGTGTTGACACAACAGCAAATACAAAGTATACTGGCCAAAACGCAGATAGCATCTCTCTAGTAGTGAGCTAAACGCAAAAAACAGTTGTTTTTTTCTTTTATTCTTTTTATTTTTCTTATTCTATCCTTTGGTAACTTTTTTAAAACACGATTTTCTTAATCTCTGATGAGAAAAATTGGCTCTGAAAAGCAAATAGAACAGAGAAGGAAAAGGAACACTCTTATCCTAAGCGTCTTTATGCTTTTTGTCCTCGTAGGCGGAACTGCTGGATACGCGTTCATAACCAACCAAAGAACCAACGATGGTCCGACAAACTCTGAAAACAACGAGGGCAGCCAGTTAGCAAACCTAATCGGCAATAGGTGGGTTATCAACGTAGACGGAAAGGATATGTCCTTCACCAATCCCCCTGAAGAAGTATTCGATGTACCAGTAACACAGACGAACACTGTTTTAACATACTCAGGAAAACCTCTTTACGTAGTCTCCACAAACAACGCAGTTAACGCAGAAGTTGCAGCAGTCCTAGGCAATTACGCCTCAAGAGTCCAAAGGTCCTGCTACGGCCCATGCGATGACGACTTGCCGGAAAAGGATTGTTCAGAAAACCTAATCATCTGGAGAGATGCCCCGGAAAACAGGGTCTACCAGGACGAAAACTGCATCTTTATCGAAGGCGATTTAAAAGCAGTCGACGCCTTCTTGTATAATCTCCTAGGCATCAAACCACAATAAAGTTTTTAAAAACCCTTTGAGACACCTAACAATGGAAATTGAAAAAGATGAACCCTCAGCGCAAGAGAAACTATCTAAGATAGATAAACAGCTGTACTGGATTTTTGGCATAATGGTCTTGGTAATAGCTATCTTCTTAGTTCGGGTCTACTGGGCAGAAGACACAGGCGTAATTAAGTATGATGGAATAACCTTTCAAAAACAAATGCTCGGCGAAATCCCGTTATACCAATTTGCATACTCCACAAATAAAATCGCGATGGTTTCTGGAAGAGCCGTAGCCACTTCCTCAAAGGCAACAGTCAATATGTATCTAAGAAATAATCCCCTTGATTTACGAGACATTCCAGTCGAGGGCGGAAAGATAGAATATCTGCCCGTAGATAAAAAGATATATATCGTTCTTAGCGCCTCCCCAGATTTACTTTGTGACTACGGTCCAATCGCAATGGGTCAGCTATCTTCCTTCCTGAACCAAAACGGATTTAAAATGGGTGTTGGAATTTCAGACGAAGACAAAGCCAAAGAACAAAACATGGACTATGTAACTTGCGAAGAATATCAAGACAACATGGTTCTTTCTTTTGAAGCAGGGAGTGAAACAAAGATAATTCGCAACGGAAACTGTTACACTCTTATGGTTTCAGATTGCAGAATCCTCCCAGTAGCAGAAAAGTTCATTGTTCAAACACTTGTCGACGCAAAAGAAGAAGCTACCTCCGAGACAATTTCTTAATCAAGGAAGCAAAGAAGATTCCAAAAACAAAAAGAGCAACATACATCAAAATTGAAAATGCTGTAAAATAACCTTCAGAAACGAATCCTCTCAGTGGAACGCTAAGAGCCCCGACAACCAGCCCCAATAAAAAGTAAAGCGTCTTTGACTTATCCTTCTTTAACAACCAAGAAACAATTCTTGAAATCGTAAAGACGCCGATTAAAACCCCAACTCCAAACATCAAGAGGTATTCAAAATTCTGGGGGAAATTTTTAATTGTATCCAGCATAAACCGATAAATCCCCATAACTAAAAGGATGAATGCTCCAGATATCCCCGGCAAAACCATCGCGCTAATGCCCACAAACCCTCCAATTAAAACATAAAAAAGACTTGGTTGCACAGAGACAGGCACGAGAAACACCAGCGAGAAACCCGCCATCAAGCCCAAGACCATAACTAAAGTATTTACAGTGTGGTGTCTTTCAATGTGGTCGAATATTGTTTTTGCCGAAGCCAAAATTAACCCAAAGAAGAAAGCCATCGTATAAGCAAAATATCTATCCAGCAGGAAAGAAACGACACGAGAGAACACTATCAAGGAAACAGCAATCCCGAGCAGCAAGGTAACCAGGAAAGCAAAATCTAATTTATTCAACTTCTCCCCGACTACCTTTTTGCTTTCCTTGCCAATCGCAAAGAGAATGAGGCTATAAAATAAATCTGGGGAAAAACCTTTAATTGCATTGATTAGCCTCTCATAAATCCCTGTTATGAAAGCAATAGTCCCCCCAGAAATTCCCGGTATAACATCACAGAAGCCCATCAGCAGGCCTTTCAAAAAAGTCGA
Organism: Nanobdellota archaeon; assembly: GCA_018816205.1. Lineage (GTDB taxonomy): Archaea > Nanobdellota > Nanobdellia > Pacearchaeales > GW2011-AR1 > UBA73. Next base: position 4,095 of record JAHIWJ010000146.1, on the reverse strand, counting down.
AGAATATTTTCCTTTCATGATTATCTCTTCTTCTTTTGGGAAGATACAGCGTCAAGGTAAAGCTCTTTCATATCGCTATAAACCGGAATCCCCTTTATTTTGAATAAAGCGACAGCAAGGAACCAAATCAGGACAACCATCACAGTGCTCCCAAAGTACCACATCATCATATGTGCAGCATCAAAGAAGTTTCCCCCGCCCGTAGCAATCCCTGCAAAGACAATTATCCTTACTATGTTCAGGACAAGAAAAACCACCATCAGGAATAAAATGCTCCAAACTCTCCTCGCAATCTTCATGGGTGTTGTAAGATTCAAAATAAGCAGGAGATAATAGGCAGCACCTGCAACACAGGCAGGAATTATTCTCGCGTACACATCAGCATAGGAAACAATATTGCCCGGAAGTGTAGTCACGTTATCATAAAAGAGGTTAAGCGCGCCGACAGCAGGCCAATAAGTCAAAGGCGAGAACATTACATCAAAAAACCGCCCATAGACGAGAGCAAAACCAAATACAACAAGCAGAAAATATCGGACAGCAAGACCAATCGCCTCATCATTATTCATTAATTAGTAAAGATACATGCCTTTAAAAGATTATCTTCGAGCAACTCTTACCGCAACCACAATAATCAAAACTACCAAGATTACATTAACAGCGCCGATAACCCACAAGAACGCATTATCTCCGAAGTTAAACACTCCGGTTCCACTGCCGCTCGCGCTTTCCACATTCAATGCAATCTCTCTTGTTTCAGAACCACCAAGACCATCTTTGACTTCAATATTGAATGACTCTTCGCCCTGGATCCCTTCATCAATAGTGAATGTAAACGTAACTTCTGCGCTCTGACCAGCATCAAGGTTGACAACTCTAGGAGAGATATCATCTAGCGTAGCCCAAGATTGATAGCCGAGAGCATCAACTGCAAAAGCAGTTCTTTGAGTTTTCAAATTGGTAATGGTGGCTTTAACAACAACTTTTCCACCAGCAACAACAGTATCGGACACAAGATCTGCACTTATGATTGCAATCCTCTCGCCAGTAGATCCGCCCGGAGTTGTTCCGCAGCCAATAATTCTGTACTGGGCAATTGTGTCTGTATCAGAACTCAGCCTGTAAGTTCCGCTTCTGTAATCATAATCTGCAGAAAGTTCCAAATTGTAAAACTTATCTGTCGCGTCTGCTGGAATTACAAAATTGAACATCACAGATTCTTTGTCTCCCTGGTCCATACCGTTTCTAATCTCAACAAAAGAGTTGATGCCTAATTCAGTATTCTTTAGGTTTATTCTGACTTGGTCTTGGTCTTCATCTCCGATGTTATAAGCATCTAATGTCATTGTAATGCTGTCCCCACAAGTTCCCTCTGTGGGGGTAAACTGTACATTATCGAAAGCAATATATTTTCCGCTGTCGCTCTGTCTATTTACATCTATTGAGTCATATTTATCATTCTCACTAAAGTCTGTTGAAGTGTCAACACATTGTTCATCCTCTCCAACATCATCGCTGTAGGCTTTGATTGTCAAATCATAGGTTCCATCTTCGAAGTCCGCTGGGACTTGGAATGTAAAAGTAATGGTATCTCTGTCACCATCGTTCAAGGATCCAAGATCCGCCTGCTCTTCATCACTGTTGTCAAATTCTAAATCAGAAACAACATTCTTTCCATCAGAATCAAACAACCCCATTTCAACAAAAATGTCTTTGATTTTATCGTTTCCAGTGTTCTCTATTTCTACTTCTATCCTGAGGGAATCAAGCAAGTCCCATGAATCCTTTTTGCCTTGCCCATCATTGTATATCTTAATATTCCTTATATCCAGGTCGCCGCCGACCTCGCCGAATTTACAGAATGATCCACTCACATCCAATCCGAAGGTAGCTTTAGTTGTCCCATCGTCCGCTGTAACAGTAATTGTGGTGCTTCCTCCGCCAAAACCAAGGTTATCTAGACCAACACCAGAAACAGTTACTGTTTCTTTATCTCCAGCGTCTAAGCTCAAACTTGTGATACTATTTCCACCAGCGTCATAAAACAGCACACTAAAGTCTCCAGAACTTGTTAATTGAACATCACTCCAATCAATATTTCCGTTATTCTCAATTTCAATGCTCCCATTTCTTGACTGGGTTAAGTCAGTAATTTTACTAATTTTAATAGAGGGCTTATTAACAACAGAAACAATAAAAGGAATAGTCTTAGGGGACCCGCCGCCTTGGTCATCGGCTATAATAGAACCCGCAAGATTACCCTGCTGATATGCAGGATAGCGAACTGTACCGCTCACACTGATTGTCACAGGAGTAGTTGTACCATCTCCAATCGGAACAGTCGGCATAGTCAATGTTGCTGTCCCTTGGCTCATTTGTAATGTGAATGCAACAGCAGGATCAGCAGCGCCGTTATTGGTTATATCAAAACTAACTTGAAATGAGCCACCATCATGATTTACACTCGTTGGAAAATTAACATTGCTGATACTCAGCGAAGCAGCACTGGCAAAACTCACTGACGCAACGATCGCAAGAAGCATCAAAGTTGTCCACCCGTAAAGTTTTCTGTTCGTCATTTTGTTGTAATTTGATAGTTACAAATCACTATTTAAACATTTCGGTGTTAGGAAAATTATGTTTTTGCATACTACTTTTGTAACTGAATTTAGAAACGTTAATAAAGTTGACGTCCTTAATTAAAAAAGATAAAATGCCAATAAAATCAAGAGAAAACCTCATCGGCGCATATGCTTTCTTAATTTCAATCATACTCGCAGTTCTAGCAGGAATCATAAATGTTTTCTACAGCAAGTCAGAATTTTTCACACAGACGCTCACAAGCATTCTTGCCATACTCGGCCTTATCTCGGGTTATTTTGTCGGCGATAAAGAAGTCAAAACGTTCCTCTTCGCATCTGTCTCTTTGGTGCTCGTTAGTTTCGCCGGCCTCCAAGGAGGTTTCCTCAGCGCAGCTGTTCTGGGTATTGTCAACATCAGCAAACTAATAACCCACATCCTCGGCTTCTTGATGTTCATCTTCATTCCTGCGACGATTGTTGTTGCATTGAAAACTGTTTTCGCGATTGCGAAGGGTTAAGATTATAAAATCTCCTGGGCTTAAAAGACAATGGTCTTTAACAAAAAGAAGTTCATTAGTTTCTTCATAAAAAATGGAGGCATAACTTTCTTTGACAAATCTGCAATAGCTAAATACTCTGGGAAACCTTCAACGATTTATTTCAACTGGAGAACAGTTGCAGAAGATGTCTACACTTTAGAAAAATGTGCAGATTATATAATACCATTTGTGCAAGACCACAAAATAAATCCGGATTGCTTCGTGGGCGTTCCAGAAGGAGCGACAAAATTAGCAATTATAACTCAATTTAAATGGGCAAAAAAACCAGGAAGAAAGATTCACAAGATCTCTTACGTAAGGGGAAACTTAAAAAGACATGGGGTGCCAAAAGATCGTAACTTTCTCGGTATTCCAGAAGGAAAGGTAGTGTTGTTAGAAGACATTGTTTACAAAGGTGGAGGGATATTAGACACCATTAAGAAGCTCAAAAAAGTTAATACCAAGCCACACGCAATTATCGTACTATCCGATAGAACAAACAAAAAATCCAAACAGCGACTATTAAAAATATTATCAAAAGAAAAAATAAAATTTTACAGCTTAACTCAAGAAAGAGAAGTAGTAGAAGAAGCGGTGAGAATATTAAAACCTTCAGAAAAGATGATTAACAAGCTAAAAGCTAGAGGGCGATTATAACAAGGCTAGCTAAAATAATCCCACTTATCCTTGCTTTCCTTCTTTTCTGGCGCTGTAGGTTTATGGATGTGCGCGAAATTCGGCGTAGCAATAACAATATTATCCCCAAACCCTGCAATCGTTCCTTCAAGCGCATCGACAGTCTTTTTTATCTTGGAAATCGCCCGCTTTAGTTCAATTAAGTCTTTGCTCTTTAAATGTTTAATATCAATTACCGCAATAGTGTACCCGGTTCTAAGCGCATTCAAAATCTCTTCCATGCCGTCATAATCTCTCAATATGAATGGCTTCACAATAACCTTGTGTTCTTCCTGCTT
>JAHIWJ010000145.1 GCA_018816205.1 Nanobdellota archaeon | reverse complement strand
GGGGGCAATCAATAAACACGAACAATTTAAACGGAGCCACGATAAGGTTGTATCGTTAGAGGACGAAGAACTTTATGGGACGACCAAATGAAATACATCCCTAATGCAGTCTTACAATTGGGTGGCTTGGTGATTGCTATACCAATAATCGCTCTAATTGTATTAGTGTTATCAATTATAAAATCTCTTCAAAGGAAAGGAGGAAAAAGGAAATCCCAAAGAAGTAATTTTTCAAATCCAACAAAGGAGGTAATCTATGAAAAAGTTTAAATTAGTGGGAGTATTCGCAATGGTAATGATTTTGGTTTCATGTGCGGCCCTTCAATCTATTGGAATTACGGTTAAACCGTATTCTGATATGACCCCGAAGGAGAAGATGATCTTTCTTTACAAGTCCTACAATAAGCAATATGAGGACTACAAGATTCAGGTTGCCAAACCTAATTTAACCGAAAATGAGAAAATCATTCTTAGGGGAAGAAAGGATGCTCTTACAAAAATTTATCCTTTAATTCAATCAGCGGATTTGGCCCTTGTAGAAGCCAAACCATTTGATCCGGCCAATGAGAAATTAATTATTGATTATCTCAGGCAGTTAGGAACTAAACTTCAATAAGGAGGAGATGATTATGGACCCAATAATAGCATTAAAATTGATTGAATTGGGAATTATAGGTTTTCAGGGAGCCTTCAGTTTGTTTGAGATGGCAGGAAAGACACCGGAAGAAATCGATGCTATCTATGCCGAGGAAAAGGCCAAATTTCAGGCGAACAAACCAGAAGATTTGCCAGATATATAGCCTAAGATCGCTGGGATAGCCTTAAAACAAGAGAAAGGGCGGCTCTGATAGATGGGTCGCCCTTTTCTTCATTTCGTTGGGTTAACTGGTTCTGGCGTCTTTTCGGCTGGTTTATCGATCTTGCCCGGCAATGAAAAGACCTGAGATCCCGAAGGACTCAAAAACTGGTATCCGGTATCTGCCCCGATCGCCCCAAAGATCCCGTTGGCAATAATCATGATGAAGTCGAAGTTATAGTTTCCAGGTTTATAGAACCAGAGAAAAGAAATTCCGATCCCCACCAGGAGGGAGCAAACCCTCATCAACTTGTCAGGGATAGCATCCTTGATATACTGCATAAAGATCAAAACGAGCATCCCTATTGCCGTAATAGCCTGAAGATCAATGATTGCTGGTAATGTCATTTTATCTTACCTCCTTTGTCTTATTGCCAATATTGCCAATAGAAACAAAAACGTGATAGCAATTAAAATGATTATTTTGTCAGCACATTGAGCTGATAATAAGAAAAGTCCCGATAATAATTCGATCACCAACGCCTCCTTCGCCCAATATCACAATGACAAAATGGATGTTGAATTATACCATTAGGAAGAGTTTTCTCTGGATAGAAATGGAATCCTCCACTCCAATTATTAATCAATTTAGTACACAATTTTTCCAATAAACTGTCTCCATCTTCCCCTTCTAAACACCAATCGGATGCAAGTCCTAATAGATGATAGCTTTCACTTGCACCCCCCGATTTAGTATTGTGCGATATACATCTGCAACCTGAATTAACTTTAATCGGGATTCCAACTATATCTCTTACAAGTTGTAAACGATTGACAAGTCGCTCATCTATGTCTTGTTTTCCACAACCGCAGCGACAAGAAAATTCCTTTCGAGAAAAATTTTCGGTTATATCTCCCATTATTATTTATCCTTTCATCGAACTCTTTTTTGAATATCTAAAAGAAGCATCATAATCTTTTCTTGATTCTCATTAATTTTCTCTCTTAATCTCTTATCTTCTTGTTTCAATTCAGCAATATCAAAAATGTTAATTTGAAGAGTTTTGTTTTGGGTTTCCATAATAGATTGAACTGTTCTTTTATCCATTTCCATCGCCATAGATTTAGTGTAAATTCCATTCGTAACCCAAACTCCCCATGACATAAGTAATCCGAAAAGAAGTAATAAAAGTCCTGAAATCAATTTATTGTCTTTAAGGTTTTGTTTGATTGTCATTTAAATCTCCTTACGTTGAAAAGAATCCGGCAACTCTCATAGCCGCCAGAATTTCATTGATTTTTGTCTTGAGTACATCATGAGTAAGTGTTCCTAATGCCACTGTCTCCTCAATATCTCCAGGATCACTTGCAGCCGTCTCAATGGTAGAGGTTGTAATGGTAGTTGCCGTAATGATGGGAGATTCAACGCTGGCTAAATTGAGTTTCCCAAGTCCATCCCAGAGATCGGGAATTTTCTTCATAGTTACGCTGTCGCCAGTTGAACTTAATCGCTCAAAGGTTTCGGTAGCATTAGAATTCGTCTGAACATTCAAATCTTCTTTCCCAATAAGTCCTTTAGTTAGTAAGCCCATTTAGTTGCTCCTTTATTTTGCTTGACAAAATTAAAAATGTATGTATTATAAAACCATGATAAAACTAATTGCATATTGGATTTTTCTCTTATTTGTATTTTTAAAATTTGGATTTATTCCTGCACTCGTAATCTTTATTTCAATATCAGTAGTTTCTATCATATGGCATATCATTAAAGAAAACAGATATTTAAAAGAAAAAGAACAATAATTATTCTACTTTCTTTTCTTCCGCAATGTCCTTTGATATCACAATCCATGCCTTAATAAAATTTGATACGGCTAAGTCAGAGTTGACAGGTAACTTCATAGCATTAGTAAAGTAATTCAAGGCTAAATCGCTTGTATAAATTTTTGAAATTACATAAGGAATACCAAGTGTTTGGAGTGCCTTATCGGGGCGTTGCAATAGTCTTGCACCGATTTGAGAACCTAACAAGACTTGTCCAGTCTGAGAAGCATTCTTCGCTAACTGTTCCACTCGTGTCATGTTCTGACCTAACTTGATAAAG
>JAHIWJ010000144.1 GCA_018816205.1 Nanobdellota archaeon | reverse complement strand
CAAGTTGTTAAACAACCTGGCAAGTTTGTTGCTCCTTTGCATTTAAAAGAAAGTATAGAAACAATATCGCCTGCTCAAGAAGAATTATTTTTGCCTGATTGGTTAAAAACAGGTGAATTAAATATTAGATTACCGTTTAATTATTATTATTTTCCTGATATGCCTTTTCAGGATTTAGCCACACTTGGTTTTAATCAATATTCTTTTAAAACTTTAGCTTCTTCTATTAGTCCTCTTATAAAATTTGGTTTTGAAGTAATTGCTAATTATGACATTTATCGTGATAAACCATTAGCCGACCAATCGTTGCCAAAAGAAATAAGATTAAGAAAAGCGTTTGTGCAAGAATTAGTAAATGAATTTGGTCGTTTTAATATTTGGAAACAAGCCAGCATTGCTGACAAAAATATCTATTTAGCTTTATTATATTATATTACAGGAATTAGATTGATTAAATATGATGAAATGCGTTCTATACAAAATTATTTTAATCGGCAAAGACAAGAACAAGGAGCTTTAAGAAGATTAGAAAGAGAATAATTTGACAAAGCATTTTATAAATTGTATAATGTTATTATATGACTGAAAAACCTAAAGCAACGGAAACCCCCGTGAAAACGGAAACCCCCGAAGCTAAAACCACAGAGCCAGCAGTGGTTAAACCGCAGGCAAATTCTGATTTAGATACTGTGCTCAATGAACTTAAAAGGTTCGGCGGCAGATTAACTAAATTGGAACAACGGACTAAAGGAAATTTGCCAATAAAAATTTCCAAGCCCGATACTCATTTTTCTTTTGATTATCCCGAAGAAAATGAGCAGGCAGAAGAGGAAAAGATGAGACAAGAAAAAGAATTAGTTAAAGTAGAAAGAGGTATTACTCGTTTAATCCGAGACCAAAAATACCGAGAAGTTTTTGAAAAAGATAAAACTTTAACTCGGATTTTGGAAAACAATCCATTAGCTCTTCTTTCTGAAGAAGTTTTGGACGCTGATGATGCCTTGAACCAAATAACTAATATTCTTGACGAATCTATTGCTCCTATGTCTGAAAAAACTAATACGGATAACCCGTCTGCGCCTGAACCAACTCCCGCTAATCCTTCTTCCGAAGTTAAACCAGAAGAAAAAAAAGAAGAAGAAATAAAACCGAAAACAGTGGAAGAGATAAGTAGAAGTTTAACTGACAGGATTTTAGGCAGACGATAACTAAAATTTAAAACGAATTAAGCGTTATCTTAATGCTTGATTTGTTATATTTATATGGCTTTAGCTACCAATGTTGGTGTGCCGTCTTTTGATAGAACAACCAATACTTTTATAATTGACCTTTCAAGAGAATTGGCTGAAGTTATCAGACCAGACAACACCGCTTTTTTAGATAGAATTGGCACAGCTGGATTTACTGCTACTCAAAGAGTTCATTACTTTGCCGAAGATTCGTTAAATGTAATGACTGATGTATTGAATAACTCTGGCAATGTAGGAGCGGCTGATGCAACAATTACTGTGACCAATTATGCTCGTTTTAAATGTGGAACAATTTTCAAGTTTTCTGAAAAAGGCAAGACAGAAATGTTGCAAGTTAATACCACGCCATCTTCAACCACTATTGCCGTGACTCGTGGCTTTGGTTCAACTTCTGGCGAGACTCATACTGACGGAGCAACAATTCAAATTATTGCTCACCCGAAACAAGAAGGTTGGAAACCTGCGCAAGAAGACGAAACCAAAGAAAGAACTTCGGTTTATAACTATACTCAAATTTTTGGTAAAAGCATTTGTTTAGCCAGAACTCGTCAATTAGTAGAGCAAACTGTGATTGCCAATGAGTTAGCTCATCAATCATCCTATCGCCTAAAAGAAATTTCACGAGAAATGAACGCTAACTTAATACACGGTATTCGTTCAGATGCCGCACCTTCAGCAACTGTTTATGGCACTATGGGCGGTTTAATTGAATTTGCTTCTCAATCAGGCGGTAATACTAATACTACAACTGAAAATTTAACTGAAAATGTTGTTAATACAATGTTTAAACAAATTTGGGACGATACTGGTGGAGTTGAAAGGGGCTTTATTCTTGTTGGCGGAGCGTTAAAAAGAGTAATTTCCACTTTTGACCAAGCGTATCGTCGAAGTGATTTTAACATCAGAATTGCTGGTTTCACAGTAGAAAAAATCTTAACTGATTTGGGTTTTGAATTAGAAGTAATTGTTGACCCTGTAATGCCTGATGATGTTATGATAATGGGTGATATGAGCAAGATTAAAATGGGTCCTTTACAAGGCGATAATATGAGTATGGAAGAATTAGCCAAGACAGGCAGAACTCTTGAGTATATGATTTCAGGACAATATACAGCTGAATTCAGAAAT
>JAHIWJ010000143.1 GCA_018816205.1 Nanobdellota archaeon | reverse complement strand
TTTGACAAAAAACCTCTAAAAGATATAATCAACAAACTTGTGGTCACAAAAGAAGGTAAAAGGCTGGGCATGGTAAAAGATGTTACCTTCGAAACAAACACCGGAGAATTAATTCAATTGCTTCTGCGAGAACCAACACCCTACACAAGAAATCTCAATTTAGAGTCCTCTGGTGCTAAAGAAGTTTTGCTTCCCTACAACTCAATCATTGCAGTTGGCGACTTTGTCGTTGTTTCAGAAGAAGACCTCATGTAAAACAACAAAACTTAAAAACATCCTTCTTCAACACTCTTTATGAAAATCGTCGGCTTTCACCTAACAAAAATTTCTGCAGCAAGACTAGAAATTAAAATAACCAAGAAACCTTCAACATCTATAGAATTTACCAAACTTGACAAAGACAAATCAGATCTTTTCAAAGAAGGCGAAATAATGAGAATCGCTTTTAAATATTCTATCCTTTACGGCGAAAAAGAATCAGAAAAAGAAGGAAGCATAGAAGCAGAAGGCGAAATAATTCTTTCCACTTCAAAAGACGAATCAAAAGAAATCCTAAAAGATTGGAAAAAGAAAAAATTACCAGCCGCCCTGAACATTACCCTCTTTAATCTAATTCTAAAAAGATGCACGCCCAAGGCAATTTTCTTAGAAGACGAAGTGGGTTTACCCATTCACACACCAATGCCGCGCCTGCAACCCAAAAAAGAAGAATAATTAAGGCAGTCTACTCAACAGCCCAAAATCCAAAACATCTAAAGAATCGTCTTGCACCACAAAGACATTGAATTTATTTAAATTAAACTTCCATGCATAACCCAAATTATTTTCTCTAGGGTCGCTGCCCAAATTACAATCAAAAAAACTTGGAACCAAAATAATTTTTTTCCCTAGGTGTTTTCCCATTAAAAAAGCTTTATACTTTTCTACCTTGACGCCGTTACCTATCTTAACCGCAGGATGCCCGTGCCCCACAACCCAATATTTTATTTTCTTGTCATAATTCTCAGCAAAATCTCGGTCCCCATGCAAAAAACAAAACCCGCCCGCAATATAATAATCAACCAAAAAAACATCTTTCTTTTTCACAATAGGCCTAAGAATCACATCATGATTTCCCTTTACGACAAATATTTTTTTGCCTCTTTCTTCCAAAAAATCAAACAAGCGTAAAACATCGCCCCATTCTTGCTTGAGGACGCTTCCAAAAGTATGTTTAACGTCGCCCAGTAAAACAACCTCATCCACATTACCTATCTCTTCAAAAACCCCAACAAGATAATTAATCATCTCTTTAAACATTGTTCTTGAAACAAAAATGCCAGTATTATTCAGCGCCTCTTCAAAGCCCAAATGCAAATCACCGATTACAAGGATCTTTTTTCCCTTGCTTTCAATATACAGGCACCTTCCCACATGTTTAATCATAAAAATCAATAAAAATAAACCTAATTAAGGGTTTCTATCCATCTTAAAATAAAAACAATAACACCACCACAGGCACGGGATTATTAACCACCGCCGCGCCGTTCATGTGACAACAACATTCCCGCGCCCCATTAGGTTTGCCATAAACCCCAGAAACCTTAAGAAAAAACCAAGCGCTCTCGAAATCAATTAAACAAATCACTCAAACTATCGCCAATATGCGACCGATACACAGCTTCTCCAAACAAGTCTACCAAAGAGATTATTTCCACATTGCTCCTGTAACCCAAATTTACAGCATCACTAGTCATCACGCCGTCAAAACTCTCAAACTTTCCCATACCATCACTGAAAAGCCCAAAAGTGCCATAAGCAAATATTTTCGTTGCAGAACCCTTCAATTTTTCACAGGTTTTTATCATAGTATCCCCAGTATCAATAATATCGTCAACAATCAAACAATTTTTCCCAGCAACATCCCCAATAATCACAACCTTTTCAACCACATTTTCTCGCGCCCGTGTTTTATGCCCCAAGGCCAAGCCCACACTAATCCCTCTTTTCTCCAAGGCCTTTTGGTAGGTCTCCAATCTTTTTCCGCCCCCTAAATCCGGAGAAACCAAAGTCAAATTAGACAACAAACTAGACAACAAACTCGGCCTGTTCCGAGCCAAATATGCCGCAACAACTGGCGCACTAGACAAATTATCAAAAGGAAAGTTGCTTCTTGCATACTCTTGAATTTGAGGCGCGTGCAAATCAACGCTCAATGCCCCGTCTGCATACAAACTTAGAATGTCACAAACAGCCTTCGCACTAACCCCCACACGAGACTCGTCTTTTCGATCTTGCCGGGCAAATTTGAAATAAGGAAAAACAACCCTTATCTCTTGAGGTGACGAAGACGCCGCCGCTTTCAAACTGAACAACAAATCAGCAACCCACCGACCAGCCTCTTTATTAGGGTCATGGATGATAAAACAATTATGCTTCCTTACATTTTTCTCAATTTTTACCTTAAATTCACCATCGCGAAAAGTTGTCCTCTTCAAATGAACCAGCTCAACCGGAAAATCCCTTCCCTCTTTCTTAGAAACATATTCAAAAACACCCTTTGCAAATTCATAACCCCTTCCCTCAGGATCAGCGATAATAACGGCCCCAACCATTTAATCAGAAAAATATTTCCCTATAAAAAGAAACCTCTTCTCTAAAATGACTATTGAACACAAACACATTCGGTAAACTGGCATGTGGTCTTTCCGGGAGAAGCTGGCTCGCCCATCCTCGGACCACGACCAATCACCCCCCGGCAAGAAACGCCACAAACCGGATTGCCATAATCTCTCTCACAGCCCATAAAAACATTATTTTCACTGCAAATCTCTCTGCACGCGCCATCTTCAGTCGGGCCAAATTGAATTCCAGGGCCCATATCAGCAGGACTTCTGTCAGAAAATTCAAAAATATAACCCAAGCTCAAAATAGCTAAAGCCGCAAACACCCCAATAAGCATCGCCCGCGTTTTATCCTCAACCATCTGCACACGAACTCCGCGCGATTTATAAACTTTTGTTATTTAACCTTATTTCCAATCGCCTTCAAATGCAATTCATGCATCCTCCTCAAAAACTTCGCCCGATTTTCCATCTTTATCAAATCCATCCTCCCCACCATGTGCAGCGCCAACCCGAACGGCGAAACAATCGGCGTTCTTCTAACCTTAAACTTAATCTTTCCATTCTCAACCCACCTTAAAACCTGCTCCGCGTTCTTAACATCCATCAAATCCTCCATAACCTCCCTCCGCGCCTCCCTCAAAATTGGAAATTCATTCGAAATCTTCTTAACCGCCCTATACAAAAACTCCGAAGCCACCTGTTGTTTCCCAGCACTTTTGTCCCTTCCTTTGTAAGATCTAAGTATCATTAACGAACGACCCGCACAATGTCTAAACCTTCTTTTCAAAACATCCGTAGTTTCAATCGCCTCCTTCAAGATTGTCCTCAAATCCTTCGCCTTGACCCAATCTAAAATTTTCTGCTCTTCCAGCTTCTCCCCGGCAATATAAAACCCATTGTCACTGATGCCCAACCCAATATCTCTCATCCTCAACCGAGCAGCCGCGTATCCGTAGGCCCTCGCAAGCGCGTCATTCACCCTTCGCCCATACAGGCTATGAAACAACAAATACTCCTTTTCATCCTTAAACTTCTCAACAACAATCGTCTTCTCATCCGGAATCTCACTAAAATCATTCTGCTCCCTAAAATAATCATAAATCTCCTGCGCCACACGCACATTGCAGTACAAATGCTTCCGAACAAAGTCTAACGCTTCCTGTTTCTTTCGGCTGGGCAAATCTGAGCGGCCGAGTGGCCGGCCACCGCCGAACCCCCCCATCCTTTCCTTCAACAGCTTCCTGAACCTTCCAATTTCCAATGCAACATCAAAAGTCAAGGGCAGCATTTCAGAAAACCAGGAAGGAATCGTAGGATTCTTAGAAACATCTGCTTTAACAAATGCTTTCATCCCCCTAGAATACAAAAACTGATATTTTTGTCCTCCCAAAACAAAAACATCTCCGCGTTTCATCCTCTCCAAAAATCCCTCATCCACTTTCCCAACCTGCTGCCCTTTCCTGTCTGCAGGAGTTGTAATTACCACAGTAATATGGCTCTCGTCAGGAATAGTCCCCAAATTAGTCATATAAATTACCCTCGCCAACTTCCCCCTCTTTCCAATCTTCTTCTCAACAGGATCATACCAAATCTTGGCATAAACGTTCCTGTGCTCAAGCGCATAATCTCCCGCAAGATACGAAACAACTGCAAAAAAATCTTCTTTAGTCAAATCTCTGTAACAATAACTTTTCCTAATCGTAGTCAGCATCTCTTCCACATCCCAAACCTTAGAAATTGCCATCCCAAAAATCTGCTGCGCCAGCACGTCAAGCGCATTATGCGGGATTTCCGTTTTGTCAATTTTCTTTTCAATCATTTCTTTCATCAAAACCCCGCACTCCACCAAGTCATCTCTGTCTAAAACAATAAACATCCCTTTCGGATTAGAGTGTAGCTGATGCCCCGCCCTCCCAATTCTCTGCAGTGCCCTTGCAACCCCCTTCGGCGAAGTCAACAGCACAACAAAGTCAATGCTTCCGATATCAATCCCCAACTCTAAAGATGTCGAAGAAACCACTGCCCTAAGTTTGCCTTCTCTCAACATATTCTCAATCTCAAACCTTCTGTCTTTACTCATAGAACTATGATGTGCCCCAATCAGCCCGACATACTTCCCAGGAAACTGCTCTTTCAAATGATGCACAACCCTCTCAGTAGCTGCCCGAGTGTTTGTGAAAATCAAGGTTGTCCTGTATTTCTCAATTATTTTATCCAGCATATCATAAAGTTCCCTATGACTTGTCGTCGTCCAAGCATCCAAAATCTCTTTCCCCGGAAAATCCATATCAATCTCAATCTCCTTCACAAGTTTAACGTCAGCAATTAGGCAATCCCGGTCCTGCCCAACAAGAAACTTCGCAATTTCCTCCAACGGCGAAATCGTCGCCGACAATCCAATGCGCACCGGCTCAATAGCACTAAAATTAGACAGTCTTTCAAGCGTCAAAGACAAATAAACCCCCCTTTTATTAGTCAAGGCATGAATCTCATCAACCACAATAAACTCTAGCATAGCAAGTTTCTCAACAAATTTCTGCGTTGTTAAAACAATAGCCAAGGTCTCGGGCGTAGTAACAAAAATATGCGGCACCTTCCTTGCCATCTTTGCCCTTTCAGAAACCGTCGTGTCCCCTGTTCTCAGACCCACTCGAATTTCCTGCATTTTCATTCCTTTCCCCTCAGCAATTTTAGCAATCTCTTCCAACGGCTGAACAAGGTTAACATAAATGTCATTGCTCAAGGCCTTTAACGGCGAGCAATAGCAGCAATAAATCTTATCCTCCAATTCATCTTTTAAGGCCAAATCAACCAAGTAGTTCAAAATACTCAAAAAAGCAGTTAATGTCTTAGTCCCTCCAGTCGGAGCAGAAACAAGAATGTTCTTTCTGTCATGAATCGTCTTCACCCCATAAAGCTGCGTCGCACTAAAGTCCTTAAACTTAGAAAAGAACCACTCACTAACTAGCGGATTCAAAATCTCCTTCACTTCGCTCGCCCTGTACGGCTTCAAATATTCTATCTTCTGCGTCATTTTTCCCTTCCATTATCACGCTCTTAACTCTGTTCAAAAATGTCATCTCCCAGCATCTCGGCAGGAGATTATAAAAAACTTCCTAACCAAAATAATCATTCCACCCAGGGCATGGAAAGCATTTTGTGTTCTTTATGATAATTAAGAACTTCGTAGTCTTTTATAATAAATGAGAACTTCTTTTTCATATTATCAATCAACTTTCTCAATTCGTTCTCATCTTTTACCTGAACTTCTATTTCGCAAGAGTGTCCCCCAATAACATAATCCCTGAACACAATGTTGGGATGGTTCCTCACAAAAAGATCTAAATTATTTAGGTCTTGTTTTTTAGCGTTTTGAAAATCAAAGTAAATCTTGTAATACCCATAACCCAATTTATTCATATCAAACAATGCAGAAAAACCAGTAATAATGCCCCCCTTTTCTAAATCATGGATTTTTTTGCTTACAGTCTTTGCAGTTATCTTCAATTTGTCTGCTATCGATACCAAACTTTCTCTAGCGTTTTTAGTTAGGATCTTAAGTATTTCTAAATCTTTCTTTACCGCCTTTGTTGGTGCGCCAACTTCTGTAAAAATCATCATTTCATCATTAACTCTGTCGCCAACAAAGAATGTCCGTGGATAATGTTCAATCTTCGTGTAAACCCCCAGTTCGGTTCTGGCAATGTTGTTGCTGTATTTATCCACAAGCGCCTTCCAAAAATCATCAAGGTCTTTAACAGACTTCACGATCAGCCACACAATCAAATCAACATTCCCTTCGACACTAGCAAAAAAACCAACAGGGGGCTGTTTCTTAATAAAACCAACGATTTCTTCTTCTTTCTCAGGCGTTGTATCCTGAAGCTTAATATTAATACGTACACTAATATAACCCAGCTTTCCATGATTCAAATATGCCTGATACCTCAAAATCAAACCTTCTCTTTCCAGTCTTTTTATTCGATAGATTGTGCTGTCCTTGCTAAGCTTAATTTTTTTAGCAATTTGATTAACTGGTTGCCTACAATCCCGGTCCATTTCATAGAGAATTTGATAATCTCTGGAATTTAGTTTCATTTGATAGCTTTTAGGTAATTATCTCTTATAAATTTTTCCATTTTTTGGCGTTGTCCCAAGTTCCAAAAATAAAACAAAAACCAAAAAATAGTTATTCTGAAGAAGATTAGATTGGATATGCATCAACAAATTATCCAATCTAACTTCAATAATCAATTAGAAGAAGAAATAAATAAAGTTTTCCAT
>JAHIWJ010000142.1 GCA_018816205.1 Nanobdellota archaeon | reverse complement strand
TGAAATTGTGATAATATTGATTTGCTGTTGCATTGTATAAGGCGAGGATTTCTTGGTTTGACAGGGAACGGTTGAAGATTAATACTTCGTCAATGGAGCCGTTGAAGGTATTGGCAGTTGTTTTGACAGCACCAATTAACTGGACTTGTTCATATGGAAAAATATAGCTATTTGTGCCAACAGTCTCGGTTATTTCTGTTCCATTTTTGTATAACACCATTTGGTTGGTTTCATTTACTTTGCCACAGACATGTTGCCAGACGTTTGATGTAATAACACTGTCTGCACTGAGTGACGAAACAGAAGCAATCGAATTGCCCATTATCATAATAAGGGCTCCTGCGTTGCTTACCCTAAGGAGATACTGATTCGCAGCATTCCCACCACTGTCTAGCCCTCTTTTCACTATTCCTGCAACAGAGTCAGTCGCTGCTGGGTTAATCCATGCACAGATTGTGAAATTTCCTGATAGATTCAAGGAAGAAGAAATTGGAAGACTAATATACCCCCCAGTGCCGCCAGCAAAATAAGTTCCATTCCCCCAATAGCCATTTGTTGAGTTGATTATTGCGTTTACTCTTGTTCCGTTGTTTGAGTAGGAGGATAAATCAGTTGGGTCACCTGAGCTGTTTGTGTCATCCATACGCATCCAGAGAACTAAAGAGCTATCAAAATTGTTTATTACATAATGATCGCCACTGTCATCTGAAGATGAGATGTTGATGAAGAGAGAATTTCCTGTTTGTGATGAAGCGTTTTGTGGAGTTTGACTAACGAAAGAGATATCGGGTAATGTTGTATCCGTTGCTGTAACAATAAAAGCAAAAAGCACTAACAAAATTATTACTAATATTTTTTTATTTATTTCTTTGAACCTCACTTTTCCACCTCTTCGTACCAGCAGACAAAGATTTTTTTGTTAATTAAACTTTTCGGAAGAAGGATTTTCCCGCTTGTGTCGTTATTTTTTATGACTTCTTTTTCAATAATGCGATTGAAATTTTTTTCAGAAATGATAATCTTTCCATCAACCTTTTTTATGTTGTTAACTGCCATTTTTTAGTAGTCTACTAATAGCTATTAGTAGGCTATTGAGTTTATAAGGCTTTCGCAACTGAGAATTTTTGATAAAATGTCATAACAGCACTGCTAAAGGGCAGATTAAGTTAAAACAAAACCAAAGAACCAGAATATGCTATCTTTTGGGGTCAGTTATTGTTGAAAACGAGCTAATCCCCATCGGGCAGTTTTGCTATGCAAACAAGGCCCAATTATTATCTTGACAACCCAACGTTAAGTTCTGGTTTTAGCATAACGTTATTCATGCATTTAAGTTATTTTCGGATTGGATTTTATACTTGATGCCACTAGTTACTGTTGAAAATTAATTATTTCAGGGTTATGGGGCTGGTTTAACGAGGAGATTATTCTTGTTTTTGGTAATGTATTGGGCATTTCATCTGGGAAAGCAGCAGTAGAAGTAAACGCTATTGTCTGATTATCCAATGTTCCGTCAGAACAGTTTACATACCAATTGAAAGATTGCCCATTTGTCAAGCCCAAACTTGTTAGATTATTAGATACTGATGTTCCGTTCATTAAATTGAAACCTGTGTATTTCTGAACTCCGTTGATGAATAATGAACAGTTTTTTGCATTGTCGTATTCGTCATCAAGATATTGGAATGTTATGTTGCTTGTTATTGCTGTGTTGTTTGTGTAGGATGTTGATATTCTTGGTGAGGTGTTGTTGAGGGTGTAGGTGTAGAGGATACTACCATCCGATATATTGACATAAGAAAAAGTTACGTTATTCGGCGTTACAGTGTATTGCGTGTAACCCCATTCAATTATTTCATTATCATACAAATCATATCTTGAACCAACTTCTTTTAATTTCTGAGACGGTGTTCCTCCAGCGACATAATTCACGTAGTTTGTTCTGTTATACAATGACCAATTAGCCCAGTCGTGAGCAAAGAAATGAACATGCCCATAAATATAGAACTGTGCGTTGTATCGTTCCATCAAAGGATTTATTGCAACTTGTCCATAACTTTCGTTTCCTGTTTGAGAGTAGTTTCCCCCGCCATCGCCATAATTATAATCTCCCTGAGGCGGCGTTTTTGTAGAATTGCCTCCACCGAGGATATGGTGTCCAAAGACGAATTTCCATTTTTTTGTTGAGGTAGCTAAAGTCTGGTTTAACCATTCAAATTGTTCTTTGCCTAAACTCCAAAAATTAGGGGATAGGGGTTCTGTTAAGTTTTCTGTATAACGATAAGTATCTAATACAACAAAAGTTGCATCGCCCCAATCAAAAGCATAATAATCTTCTAATGGCCGTCCATAATCTTGGAAATAATCTCCTGCTGCGTTTTTGTCTCTTGTTTCGTTATTTCCCCCGTAAGGATAAGTTGAATTATCTGGTTGTGGGAAATATTTTAATCTTGCATGAGTTGACCAGTTCATTCTTTCTTGTGTATAGCCGTCTCTGCCAATTAAATCAGATTCTCCCTCGTGATTACCTAATGAAAAATAAAATGGAATCGGTAGGGTATAAGAGTATAAGTTTCTTATCCTAGACCACTGCGTATAAGCTTCTTCCTGATTATCAACTCCACCACCGCCATTGCCAACCATTCCAGTACTGTCCCCTGTGTCTATTACAAAATCGGGATTAATAGATCTGATTTGAGAAGCGGTGTTAAAATAAGAAATCTGTCCTTCTTCACTGGCAGGTAATTTATAAAAAACAGCATTTAGATGTGTATCTGTTACATGAACAAATGAGAATGAAGAACCCGAAGGTTTTTCCGTCGTGAAATTCCTTTCGTCTTGGAACGCACAATAATCCTCTGATGTTGCGTTTCTTCTTATGTAGGGTTGATAGTAATATCTTGTATTTTCTGTCAAGCCAGTCAGATGAATATTTATTGGTGTGTTTATTGACTGGTTTTCAAGAATTGTTGTGTTTGTTGTGTAAATCCCTGGCGTTGTGCCGTAAGTTATGTAGTAGTCAACTGGCTCGTTGAAGAAAGAGTTGATTAAAGCTCCGCTTCCTGTTACTGCTGTTATGAATGTTGTGCCGTTGTTCGCATAGTTGCAGAATTCGCTGTTGTCCTTGTCAGTTGCAATCTTTGCTTTAACACAACAAATAAAAAAAATTAAAGTTAAGGCAAGGCAGAGCCAGAACAGATTCATTCTTTTTTGGTCCATAATTTTATTATCATTTACCCCTTTTAATGTTTTGTGGTAGTCAGATAAAGTAAAGTTATCGTGAGATAGAATTAAATAGAGGACTTTGAATAACCTCTCTTTTTCACATCAAATAAAAACAGAAACATCCTTCAGAGAAATCTGAGTGAACTCAGATTTTTTCTTGTTTTCT